>JBBAAT010000157.1:0-6892 GCA_041658145.1 Bacteroidales bacterium
AAGATATTCCGCTAACCAAAGAACCCGCATTTAAACCAAATTCCCGGTTGCTTAAAATGACAAAAAATGATTGGGAAAAACTGAACGAAAAGACTTTTGAAAAACTTTTTAAAGATTCAGCAGTGAAAAGAATTGGGTTTGAGAAGATGAAAAGAAACATCAACAATGCATAACATTATTTTTCAAATCTCTTTTCCATTATTTTCCAATTCACTAAATTCCAAAAAGCTGCAATGTAATCAGCGCGGCGGTTCTGATAATCAAGATAATATGCGTGTTCCCATATGTCGCAGGTAAGTAAAGGGATCAAACCGTTTTTCATGGGATTACCGGCATTACTTTCCTGAACAATATCCAATAAGCCATTCTGTTTCTTTACTAACCATGCCCACCCTGAACCGAACAATGTAGTTGATGCTGCCGAAAATTTTTCTTTGAATTGAACAAAAGAACCAAATGATTTATTTATGGCATCAGCCAGTGCACCTGCCGGTTCACCACCGGCTTTGGGAGCAAGGCTTTCCCAGTAAAATGTATGGTTCCAAATCTGTGCTGCATTGTTGAATACACTACCTGTTGCATTTTTTATAATATCCTCAAGGGAAGCATTTTCAAATTCGGTTCCCTTTATAAGGTTATTCAGGTTATTCACATAAGCCTGATGATGTTTTCCATAGTGAAATTCAAGAGTGCGCGCTGAAATGTTCGGCTCCAGTGCATTCTGGGCATAAGGTAAAAATGGAAGTTCAAATACCATAATAGTTTTTTTAAAAAGTTTATATTATCAAAGGTAAGATAATTCTTTAAAAACAATGTCAATAATTTTTTATCTTTGCGCTCCACCTTATTAACCTTATTCTGATCAAAAATGAGAAAATATTTCATCCTTATTTCAGGTATTACACTTGTTTCATTGATGGCTTGCGGCCCTTCGCAGGAAGAACAGGAAAGACAAAAAAAGATCGATGATTCTTTATTTGAGAAAAATCGAAATACAGTTTTGGATAATGCCAATAAACTTTTGTTAGATACTGCTGCAAGCGGAAAAGACTCTTCTGCGAACACAAAAACCAAATAGTATTATGTTACGCACACATACTTGCGGAGAACTTTCGCTAAAAAACATCGGCAAAAAAGTTACACTTTGCGGATGGATACAACGGTCAAGGGATATGGGCGGAATGACATTCATTGATCTTCGTGATCGCTATGGTATTACACAGCTCGCTTTTAACATGGATGGAAGGGCTGTGCTTTGCGGGAAAGCGAGAGCTTTAGGAAGAGAATATGTATTGAAAGCAACGGGTATTGTAATTGAAAGGAGCAGCAAAAATCTGAAAATACCTACCGGCGAAATTGAAATACTTGTTGAAGAATTTGATGTGCTTAATGAATCAAAGATTCCTCCATTCACCATAGAGGATAATACCGATGGAGGCGAAGAGCAACGCATGAAATATCGCTACCTTGATTTGCGCAGAAATGTCATCAAAAAGAATATTGAACTGCGCCATAAAATGTCTGTTGAAACACGGAATTACATGAATGCGCAGGGTTTTATAGAAGTAGAAACTCCATGCCTCATTAAATCCACACCCGAGGGAGCGCGCGATTTTGTGGTTCCTTCGCGCATGAATGCAGGAGAGTTCTATGCATTACCACAATCGCCGCAAACATTTAAGCAACTGTTAATGGTAGCCGGATACGACCGTTATTACCAGATTGTACGCTGCTTTCGCGATGAAGACCTCCGCTCTGACCGCCAGCCCGAATTTACACAGATCGACTGTGAAATGTCGTTTGTAACCAAGGAAGATATTTTAAACACTTTTGAAGGATTAGCAAAATATCTTTTTAAAAATGTAAGAGGTATTGAAGTGAATGACTTTCCACGCATCAGTTATGCCGATGCCATGAAATATTATGGCTCAGACAAGCCTGATATCAGGTTTGAAATGAAATTCGTTGAACTGAAATCTTCAGGTTCTTCCCCCCATTTGGGGGGATTAGAGGGGGGGAATTCCCCCTTTGAAGGGGGTAAGGGGGATGTTATTGACTTAACATCCGGCAAAAATTTTAAAGTTTTCGACGATGCCGAACTTGTAGTTGGGATTTGCGCTTCGGGCTGTGGGGAATATTCACGCAAGCAATTGGATGAACTTACCGAATTTATGAAACGCCCGCAGATAGGCGCAACCGGATTGGTATATGTAAAATGCAATAACGATGGCACATTTAAATCATCAGTTGATAAATTTTACAATGAAGAATATCTGAAAAAATGGGCTGCAACCTTTCAGGCAAAGCCCGGGGATCTTATCCTTATACTTGCCGGAAATACTGAAAAAACCAGAAAGGCTCTTTGCGAACTTCGCATTGAAATGGGCAACAGGCTTGGTTTGCGTAACCCTGATATATTTGCACCTTTATGGGTAACTGATTTTCCCCTTCTCGAATGGGACGAAGAAACTCATAGATTTTATGCAAAACATCATCCTTTTACATCACCGAAACCCGAAGACATTCCATTGCTTGAAACAAACCCTGCTGCAGCAAGGGCAAATGCTTATGACCTTGTAATCAATGGAGTGGAAATTGGCGGAGGTTCCATACGTATCCATAAAAAGGATCTTCAGAAAAAGATGCTCAAAACTCTTGGGTTTACTGACGAAGAAGCACAGTCGCAATTCGGTTTCCTGATGAATGCATTTGAATATGGCGCTCCTCCTCACGGTGGCATTGCTTTCGGCTTCGACCGCTGGTGCGCTGTTTTTGGCGGCTCTGAATCCATAAGAGATTACATCGCTTTCCCGAAAAATAACGCAGGCCGCGATATAATGATCGATTCACCATCAGCTATTTCGCAGCAACAGTTAGATGAATTGAATATCCGTTTAGCTCCGGGTAATAAAAAATAGTTACTGTTCACCCATTTGAATATAGTAGGCAGAAGGCAGCAGCAGAAGGCAGGAAGCAGTTTCGTGACTGCCTCCTGCTGCTGCCTCCTGCCTACTACCTGACTAGTAACAAAAAATAACAAAACTATTACTTTTCTTTGTCTGTTGCCGTCAGCTCAAATTTGTATTTTTCTGCAAATTCTTTCTGTTTTGCAATAAAAGCATCAACGACCTTATTTAATTTGTCATCGATTTTTTTCGAGAGATCAATTACCTTGTTATCAGTTTCCTGTGTGTACAGCGCGTCAGGTGTTTTGGCCAAATTTATCATTTCTTTGTAATCGTTTTCTGCAGCATCTTTATAGGCTTCAAAAACTTTCAGGACAGCATCTTTCATATCGGTTTTGCCATCGAAAGATTCCATCTTTTGAACAACATCAGTGGATTCTTTGATTTGGTTTAACAAGTCGTTATAAGAAGATTCCAGCTTGTCAGGTGTATTTTTGCTGATAGTTTCAATTAGAGCAGATTCTTTTTGAAGAACCTTTTTCTGTTGATCAACCAGCGCATCGTTGTATTTTACGGCATCACCAGAAGTAGGACCGCATGAAACAAGGATCGCTGAAACAAACAACGAACCGATAATTGTTGTGAATAATTTTTTCATAATTTGTTTTATTTATGTTTATGTTATCGGGGCAAAAATAAACAAAAAATTTCACACCTGAATTTCCGGAATGGAAATCCTGAAAAACTCTATTTGGGATTTTAGGTCACATATAAATGTTTATGCTATTGTCATGGAAAGCAAGCCTGGTGATGTATATATTTTGCTAAATTTGCAATCAGTATGAAAGGTACTTCCGCAGATATCGAGATCATGTCGCCGGTGGGTTCTTACGAATCGCTGATGGCAGCCATTCAGGGCGGCGCTGACGCTGTTTATTTCGGTGTGGAGCAACTTAACATGCGCTCCGGATCATCTGATAATTTCACCCTTTCCGATCTGGAAAATATTACTTCCTTATGCAAAGAAAAAAACATAAAGACTTACCTCACACTTAACACCATCATTTACGACAACGAGCTTGTTCTGATGAAATCCATAGTAGATGCGGCGAAGAAAAATAATGTTTCTGCTATTATCGCATCCGACATGTCTGTTATTTCGTATGCGCGTCAGGCAGGGGTTGATGTCCATATTTCCACACAATGCAATATTACCAATATTGAAGCAGTAAAATATTATTCTCAATTTGCCGATGTAATAGTTACTGCACGCGAGCTTACGTTGATACAAGTTGCGGAAATTGTAAAAACGATTGAAAAAGAAAACATCACAGGCCCATCCGGAAACCTTATCCGCATTGAGGTTTTTGCACATGGAGCATTATGTATGGCAATTTCAGGCAAATGCTATTTAAGTCTTGATAACATGAATTATTCCGCTAACCGCGGAGTATGCCTGCAACTTTGCAGACGATCGTACCTGGTAAAAGATAAAGAAGAAGGATACGAACTTGAAGTTGATCATGAATATATTATGTCGCCAAAAGACTTATGTACCATAGGATTCCTTGATAAGATCATGAATGCAGGTGTAAAAGTTTTAAAAATAGAGGGCAGGGGCCGCTCTCCCGAATATGTAAAGACTGTAACTAAATGTTACCGCGAAGCTGTAAATGCTGTATTTGACGGGACTTACACAAAAGAAAAAATTGATGAATGGATGAACAGGCTTGGTTCGGTTTACAACCGTGGTTTCTGGGACGGGTACTATCTTGGAAGGAAACTTGGCGAATGGACGGATAAATACGGTTCCTGTGCAACTAAAACAAAAATATATGTTGGCAAAATTACCAATTATTTTTCTGATTTAAAAGTTGCAGAGGTAAGGATAGAAACTTATGATATCAATGTTGGCGATAATATTCTCATAATAGGTCCGACCACGGGTGTGGCAGAAATGAAGATTCAGGAAATTCGCGTAGAATGTATAAATTCAAAAACTGCGGTTAAAGGAGATGTGTGTTCTGTCCCCGTTCCTGAACCGGTGCGAAGAAACGATAAGGTTTATAAGCTATATGCTGAGCCTGTCGAAGTATAAAAGAATCTGAGGAGTAAACTCCAGAAGAAAGAAAATAGACCGCTATTTTGAGCTCTTCTTGCATGAAGCTAGTAATAATTGTGAAATGAAAACAACGGCAAGCTTGCCTGTCGCCTGCCCCGATGTAATCGGGGGTAGGCAAGGCGGGAGGGCAACAAAATTTTAAATTTGGATTTATTTCATAAGTGTAACTGTTCCCTGAAAGCTTTTATCTCCGATGGTTATTATGTAATAGTAAACACCTTCTGAAAGGTCCTTCCCATTGCTTTGATTTTTCCCATCCCAGCATTTGTGAGTGGCGTCTTTCTTAAAAACTTTTTTCCCCCATCGGTTATACACTGTAAGCGAATAGCAATCTTCAAAATCCTGTGCTGTCTTTAACTTGAAGCAGTCATTAAGGTTGTCGCCGTTTGGTGTTATAATATTAGGAGGAGGTAATGATATAAGGTTAGAAAAGTGCAAAGGGTTGCTTAAAATAAAAGTATCAGTGCATGTGTAATTGTATGCAACCAGAGATATGTCAACACTGTCTCCGTAATTGAAAGTATAAGTCAAGTCAGGATCTGTGCTTGTAAAACCATTTGAAAAAACCCATTCGACCCCTGTAATCAGTTGGCTTGTACTGCTAAAATGACCAATAATTTTCTCGCATTGCGGATCAAGTGAATAATTAAAATTATACATGACGTCTTAAATTATTGCGCATAATTTTGATAACGTTAAATTCGGTTTATACCATCGTCTAAATTGTGATTGAATGATGCACCTGACTTCCGAAAGTTCCTTGAAGTATCTATTATGGGTAGCATTATATCGGGTCAATTTCCATACTCGTTCAATAGGATTTAAATGGGGACTATATGGAGGCAAGAAAAATAATTGTATTGATTTTCGATGTTTGTATAACCAGGGTTTAAGGTATTTTGCATGATGCCATCGAGCATTATCCAAGACAAGGATTATTTTATTTTTGGATGTATTACGGTTAACAAGGCGCTTGAGAAAAGATAAAAATGTAACTGCATTGAAAACAGAGGTAATCATATTTGAAAATCTTCCATCACCGGAGCATACAGCACCGAATACACTAACGCTTTTGCGTGTGGGGGCAAGCAATACAATAGGATCAGAATCTTCCGGGGGTATCCACATATTACATCGGGAGCCGTGTTGTTGGAAGTGGCATTCATCCTCGAACCAGAGCTCAGTCTTTTCTTTCTTTAATAGCATTCTCAGTTTTTTTATATGCCTTTTCACGGGCAGGGTCACTTTGCGCAATAACTGGTCGTGGTTTTCTATAGCGAAAACCAAATTCATGGAAGATGCGCTGGCATTGACGCACACCTACTTCAATTTGATAGTATTGTTTGAAATGATGGCTCAGCAGTTTCCCATCCCAAAGATTCTGTTGATAGCCGAGTTGCGTGGGAGATTTTCGGAGATGCTTTTCAACTTCTTTTCGCATTCTCGGAGACAACTGGGAAGGGCGTCCCGGGCGTATGGAATCTTGCAACCCAGCAAATCCAAGTTCATTAAATCGCTTAACCCAAGATTGAACAGATCGTGGACTATGACCAAACCATTTTGCAACATCATAGCAGGAATGGCCAGCAGAAACCAAAAGGACACCGTGAAGCCGGTGGTCGTATCTGGAATCTTCGGACCGTATTATTTCTTGTTTCAATGCTATGCGCATATCTTCATGAGTAATAACAGTAAGTTTTTGCATGATACCTCCTTTTGGAAGCAAAGATATGAATATTTTATCATGCGCAATAATTTATGTCGTTATGTATATTTACAAATTCCAAAACAGAATCTGTAATATATTTTAATTGTTCTTCATCAAGTTCCGTATGCATCGGAAGGGAAATTACCGATTTTGCCA
>JBBAAT010000158.1:0-6806 GCA_041658145.1 Bacteroidales bacterium
ATGGCAATAGCTCGTTTTGACACAAGAACAAGTCCGTCTTCGAACGACAATGTTTTATTGGCAACCAATGCAGAGAACTCTCCCAGCGAATGACCGGCAACCATGTCGGGTTTGAAAGTATCGCCAAGTGTTTTTGCAAGAATCACAGAATGAAGAAAAATTGCAGGTTGTGTAACTTTTGTTTGCCTCAGGTCTTCATCGGTTCCGTTAAACATCAGGTCGGTGATGCGAAAACCAAGAATATCGTTCGCTTTTTCGAACAGGTCTTTTGCAAGGGAAGATTTTTCATACAAATCCTTGCCCATGCCAACAAATTGTGCGCCCTGTCCGGGAAAAATGTATGCTTTCATGCGTTTTGTTTAAGGTTTAAAGTTAAGGGAACCTCTAAAAACTAATTTTCAGATGTTTTTTTACCCCGTCCCTAAAGGGTGAAACATCTGAAAATCAGCCTCCCTTTAGGGTTAGGGGTAAAGCTGATTTTCAATTTTTAGAGATGCCTTTAAAAGTTCAATGTTCAAAGTTAAAATAATTATATCCCACTATATTTTAACTTCTATTTCATTTACATCTTCTGCTGGTGGTCCAAACCGAAGGTTTGCAGTAGCGCCTCTCATAAAGTCAGTTTTTTCTAATGTCAGTTTTACCGCTTTGAATAATTTCTCTGCGTTTGGTCCGTACATATAAAGCGTACCATCACTATTGTCCATTGCTATTTCGTGTCCGTCGTACTCGCCAACATTATTGTCAGCAATTATTTTTTCCAACTCTTCCTCCAATTGGTATAAAGGCTCAATCTCCTCAAGTCCATAATTGAAACAAACAATGACAGCATGTTCGGGTTTTTCGCTCTTGTCTACAAGATGATCGGGTTGCCCATTGATTGGTTTCCCTGGCAATTCGTCAAATATTTCCATGTTGCTTTTATAATTGCGCCTTAACGATCAGGAATTGTCGGCAATTTAATGTTGTGAGTTGGTTTAGTTTACTGTCATTCGTAAAGAATTGTTACTGTATCACAATTTTTTCTGTATGAGTTTTCTCTCCGTCATAAATTTTTACAAAATAAATTCCGTTGGGATAGTTAGAAAGGTTTATTTTGTTTGAAGTTTGTTGTTTAAAGTTGGAAACAGTATAAATTCTTTCTCCAAGCATATTGTATATTTCAACTGAATTTATGTTGCTTTTACTTTTAACAGTAAATTGCCCGCTGCTTGGGTTTGGATATATAATTATATTTGTTTCTGCCATTGAATTATCATCTAAACCCGCGGTATCGGTATATTTTAATATTGTTCCATTCGCTCCGACAGCATATCCCGTATTATCATCTGTAAAATATACAGAGGTTAAATCATAATAAATATGTGAATTTTGAGTTATCCAGTTTGTCCCTCCATCTGTGGTTTTTAGTATTGTACCATAACTTCCGATAACATATCCTGTATTAGCATCTGTAAAATAAACAAAGGTAAAATAAGATAAAGTATCTGTATGTTGAATTATCCAGGTCGTACCTCCATCTGTGGTTTTTAAAATTATACTAACGTAATCGGTAGAATCATAAGCAACAGCATAACCTGTATCAGCATCTGTAAAGTAAACAGAGTTGAAGTAATTTAAATTATCTGAATATTGAGTTATCCAGTTTGCACCTCCATCTGTGGTTTTTAGTATTTTACTTAAGCCATTATAATCACAAGCAACAGCATAACCTGTATTAGCATCTGTAAAATAAACAGAGTTGAAGTAATTTAAACTATCTGAATATTGAGTTATCCAGTTTGTGCCTCCATCTGTGGTTTTTAGTATTATACTATTGTAATAATTATAATCATAAGCAATAGCATAACCTGTATTAGCATCTGTAAAATAGACAGAGTAGAAGTAATTTAAACTATCTGTATATTGAGTTATCCAGTTTGCACCTCCATCTGTGGTTTTTAATATTTCACTAAAGCCATTATAATCATAAGCAATAACATAGCCCGTATTAACATCCGTAAAATAAACAGAGTTGAAGTAATAATTTGAATTTGAATATTGAATAATCCAATTTGTGCCACCATCAGTGGTTTTATATAAATTATAACCAAAAACATATCCTGTATCTCCCGAAAAATAAACATACATAAGATCATCAAAAACTCCTTTATTTTGAATAGTCCAATTTATTCCTGCATCGGAAGTTTTCAATATGACTCCTTTTTCATAATTATAATTACCTACGATATAACCTGTATTATTATTAGTAAAAAAAATTGATGCAAGATTGTAAGGAAAATATTCTATCTCAAACCAGTCAATACCTCCGTTTGTGGTTTTTATGGTGCCACAACTTTCATCAACAGCATAACCCGTATTAGCATCGGTAAAATAAACAGAGTAGAAGTAATATAAACTATTTGAATATTGAGTAATCCAATTAGTGCCGCCATCTGTTGTTTTTAATATTGTACCATTTCCCCCCACAGCATAACCCGTATCGGCATTAATGAAATATAATGACATCAGGTAGGATGTAGTCCCAGGGTTTTGTCCAATCCAATTAGTGCCTCCGTCTGTAGTTTTGAATATTAAGTCAATGCCATTAATATCATATCCGGCAACATAACCTGTATTAACATCAGTAAAATAAACGGAACTGAAGTAATATGAACCGTTTGAATATTGAATTGACCAATTAGTACCTCCATCTGTTGTTTTTAGTATTGTGCCATTTTCACCCACGGTATAACCTGTATTGGCATCAATGAAATATAATGATGTAAGGTAAGATGTGGTTCCGGAATTTTGCAGGGACCAATTTGTGCCATCTGTGGTTTTTAATATAGTTCCGTTTTCTCCGGCTGTATAAACAATATTTGCATCTGTACAAAAAACAGAATTTAACGAATATGCCGCTCCTGAATTTTGAGTTACCCAATCATTGCCTTCATTTATTGTTTTTATTATTGTACCGGAATCTCCCACGGCATAACCTACTTGGTCGTCTGCAAAATTAACAGACCTTAAAATATTTATTGCCGGTGAAGGACTTAGAACTTGCCAATCCTGTGCATAAACCGCATTTAATATAAACAATGCGTTTAGTAAAACATAAATTTTTTTCATTTTGACCTCCATTGTTTTGATTAATAATAAGACGCACTTTTTTCAAAAAGCTTGCATTGAAATTTAGCAAAGTCCAAAGAAATTCACGACAGTGTGTCTATTATTTGTCCGCTGTGTCGTTTGGTTTCTTTTAAACTTATGTATAACTAAAATCAATCTCACTAATTAACAACATTTTAGTTATCTTCATTTTTTTTGTCCATTTTCAGACAACCTGAATTACCCATAACGATTGTGTTGTACCATTGGTATTATTACATTTTACTATTCCAAGTATTTTATTTTTAATAAAATAAAAGTTAGCTTCAAATTACAGAAACAATAAACGACAAACAATGCCGAAGGCATCTCTACGAGACAAACTGATCTTATTTTCTGTTGCCTAAAAAGCGAAGCATGAATAAGAACAGGTTAATAAAATCAAGATAGAGCGTAAGAGCGCCCATAATAACGAGTTTCTTTGCGGGGTCGGTACCGGATTCAACACTGGCGCCAATGCGTTTCAGTTTCTGCACATCCCATGCTGTAAGTCCTGTAAATACAAGCACTCCGGCAACACTAATGATCCAGTCCAACATCGGGTTTTTCATAAACATGTTAACAAGGCTTGCGATTATTACACCGATAAGCCCCATAAACATGATTGAACCAAACTTTGAAAGATCAATATTTGTAGTATAACCTGCTATTGCCATTACACCGAATGTGCCTGCTGTTACTGCAAAAGTCAGAAAAATCGAAGTTCCTGTATATACAATAAAAATAAAGCTAAGGCTCATGCCCATAATAAATGAGAATGCTACAAAAAGCAAAGTAAGCAATCCGGCTGATAACTTGTTAAATCCAAAAGACATAACCAGAACAAAGGCTAATGGCGCTAACATCACTACCCAGCCAAGTCCAGACATACCAACGCCTTTTTCTGTTTGAGTAATCAATGAAGAAATAAACGCTTCATTGGTGCTGAAATAATAAGCGAAAAATGCAGTGATCCCCAATGCGACTGCCATCCATGAAAAAACGTTTGCAATAAAAGTTTTTGGTACTGCAATCGCCTGTGCCTCCTGACTGGCAAAACTAAAATTGTTATTTTGATTGTATTGATTAAAATTGAACATAGTTTTATGGTTTTTAAATTTAGTGTGCAAAGTTAATAAATTTCACTTTAATATTAAAGTCACCTCTAAAAACCTCATCGTCATTGCGAACCATGAGGAACACCAAACCGTCATTGCGAGGGCTTTTCGCCCGAAGTAATCTCATTATCGCACCGTGAGTGAGATTGCTTAGTTCCTCGCAATAACGCATCAAACAAACCTCGCAATGACGTTCTGATTGAGTTTTTAAATATCCTCTTAATGCAATTTTGACCCAAGCAGACTAATAAATTCCTGCCTTGTTTTTTCAACACAAAAAGCGCCCACAAAATCAGAGGTTGTAGCCACAGAATTTTGTTTCTGAATACCTCTCATGCGCATACATAAATGTTCGGCTTCAATAACAACCGCTACACCTAAAGGTTTTAATGTGTTGTGAATGCATTCTTTGATCTGTGTGGTAAGCCTTTCCTGAACCTGCAAACGGCGCGCAAAGGCATCTACCACGCGGGGGATTTTGCTTAACCCGACAAGGTATCCGTTTGGAATGTAGGCCACATGGGCTTTTCCGATGAACGGAAGCATGTGGTGTTCGCATAAGGAATAAATTTCAATATCTTTTACAATAACCATCTGGCGGTAATCTCCCTTGAACATAGCAGATCGAAGCAGTTCTTCAGGATCAATATCATATCCGTGCGTGAGGAATTGTAATGCTTTTGCCACTCTTTCAGGGGTTTTAAGCAAGTTTTCCCTGTCCGGATCTTCTCCGATCAGTTTTAGGATTTCATAATAATGACCGGATAATTTCTTTATAAGTTCCGGGTTGTATGCATCTATTTTGGCGTAGCCGTCCATTTCATTATTCCTGCCCATTTCTTTATTTAAATCGATCATAGTGTTGTGTTAAGAGTGATATGTCGAATAGATTGCTTCGTCGTTCCGATAGCTATCGGAACTCCTCGCAATGACGTCATTGCGAAGCCGACGAAGGAGGGTGAAGCAATCTCAGTGCGTAGAAATAAGTTTAACATAACACTAGTTATAGTATTGATGTATGCAAATATAATAACAATTAACAATTTGTCATTTTGAATATTCTTTTATTGACGAAATAGTCATTTGGTGCAATACCACGGCTAATGCTGTTACAGAAATTCCCATAATTCCTATTTCCGATTGAAGGTTTTTATTTTTGTAATCAAGAATATTATCATTAGAAGAATTTACACTTATTTGACCATTATTTACAGTTATTTGCAGGTTATGGTAATTTCCGAAAAAATCTACAGGAAGTTTTTCTTCTTTAAGAATTTTCCATTCATTATTATTTTGAACCAATAACTTTATCTTATTATCTTTCCCCGAGAATTTCAATGATAACATGCCTTTATCATTCTTTCTGAAAAAAATGGTAAATAAACTTTTATCATTGCTTTTGTCGAATGTAACCACAAGGGACATATTAAAATCAGCAAGTTTGTATTTTGTAAACTCACTTATTCTTTCCCTGTCATCTATGGCTGTTTGCATACTTCCGGCATCTCCGAGGTGCCAGGCTGAAGGCTTTTTGTCATCACCCATATACTGATACCATGATGTTGATTTAAGATCGAAATAATCGGAAAACCAGAATGAAAGTATTTTTTCCGAACAGGATGTTTTATTATCAGGCGGCAGATATATAACAGGGAAAACAGTAAGGCTGTCAAAAGAGGCTTTACTCTGAACCGAATAAAAACCAACCTTCCCTTTTGTAGAATAACTGGCATAAGTTGAAAATACCGGCATCGAATCTATATAACAAGTGATCAGGTTTCCTGCAACACAAACCGACAGATGATACCATTTGTCAGTAATATCCATACCCAGGTCCTTTTCAGAAATTATAAACCAGCCAAAAGGATGCTTGCAATGATACGCCAATTGCGCCTTTTTCGATTCTTTATGAATACGGAAAAGATAAAAACCATCGGAAGTTTCTCTGAAAATAAGTCCTGCTCTGCTGTCGTCGTGTGTATCTAATATCTTCACTTTCGCCTTCATTATATAATTCTCCCATGTAGAATCGCCCAAAGATATCGCGTGCAAAAGTTCATCGCTCTCAAATTGATTTAGTGTTCCGTCCTCTTCAAACCAGTTACGTTTGTCGTCGCCTCCTGTATCCTGAATCCATTTTTCAAATGCCGATTTGTTATCGAAATTTTCATTCAAAAGGGATATCTCAGAGGCAGGAATACTATTTCGCGTTATCCTGTTAATAATATCTTCCGGCAAAATAACCTTTGGGTTTTCATCTTCAGTTTTTTTCGCAACGGTATTTATTAAAATATCCGTGTTTTCCTGCATTTTAATATCAATTTTTTTATCGCCGCCGTATGTGTTCTCCTCTATCCATGTTGTAAAGCCATTCTTCATAAGGCAAAGCGTATGCAGTTCTGATTTTACTTTAATGGTTTTCAAAGGTGTTTCCCCTTTAAACTGGCCGTCAATAAATACCGATGCACCATAAGGTTTGGATGTTACAGCAAGAGTTACCGTATCTTTTTTACTACTCTTCTCCGGTATTCCCGCTGCCAATTCCTGAAGAAAATGTAA
>JBBAAT010000159.1:0-6765 GCA_041658145.1 Bacteroidales bacterium
ACAAATTATTCTATTTTTAAAGGTGTTCATGAGAACGCTTCGCTAAGTTAACGATTTTTGATTTAAGAAGACTTAACTTCGTCATTCGATATTCGTTGTTCGTTATTCATAATTCATTTATAATTTTGTTTGCAGCCCTATGCTGCGGTATGAATAATGCAGGCTAATACGTTTAACAAATATAGAAACATGAACCTTCTTCCTGAAAAAACTGTTGAACGCCTATGTCAATACCGAAGAGTATTACTTAAAAATTTTTCGAAGGAAAAATTAAATATTTTTTCGCATGAAATTGCCGGTATGATGCACATTACGCCGGTACAGGTAAGAAGAGACCTGATGCTGATTGGATATTCAGGATCACAGAGGAAAGGTTATGAAATATCAAAACTCATCGAACATATTGGAGATATTATTGATTCGAAAAAAGGACAAAAGGTAGCTCTTGTTGGACTTGGGAACCTGGGAAGAGCAATCCTTCGCTATTTAAACAAGAAAAATTCAAATCTTAAAATAGTCGCCGCATTTGATAACAATCCTGAAAAAACAGGCAAAGAAGTTTCCGGTGTCATGTGCTATCATATTGACCAGCTATCCACAATTGTTAAAAATAAAAAAATCACTATCGGAATTCTTTCAGTTCCTGCCGAACATGCCATAGCAGTTTCTAAGGTTTTTACTAAATCCGGGATAAAAGGCATCCTCAACTTTACTACGGCACCGCTGAATATTCCCAACAATGTTTTTCTGGAAGAATATGACATGATTACATCCTTAGAAAAAGTCGCTTACTTTTCAAAAAAGCATTGATTTTCTTATTAATTAATCAAACAGGCATCCTTTTTCATTTCACAAAATATTCATTTTATCGTAATTATTTTAATTTCGTAATTACGCGGAATTATTTCTTTTTTCAATACTTTTAGTGATATTTATTTTTTTTCCCAAAGTAGGTTGTATGTTTCATTTTATTTTTATTTTTGCCATATACTATACTTTGAGCGGAACAAATTATTACATTCATAATTTTGGTAATCGGTGAAAAAAAGTAATCGGTAATCAGTAAAAAAACTACCGATTACTGATTACCGGTCACTGATTATCTGTTTGAAGAAATGTACAAACCCGCCTGCGGCTGGCAGGTTTATCCCGTTTTTAGTATAATACATTAACAGCAGCAAGAGATAAACCAATATACTTTATATGAGCAGCGAATCCTTGATATTATTTTTTCTGGTAGGAGCCGTTTTTGTCGGAGTTGTCTTGATCTTTTCAAGCCTTGTTCCGCCCAAATCCAGAAACCCTCAAAAGTCTGAAGCTTATGAATGCGGTATACCAACAAAAGGTGTTACCTGGCTTCAGTTTAATGTAGGTTATTACCTGTTTGCTATTCTTTTCCTTGTATTCGATGTGGAAACTGTTTTTGTTTTTCCATGGGCAGTGGTGATGCGCGAACTTGGATTAGTAGCATTTGTTGAAATTGTTATATTCTTTGTTATTCTTGGTCTGGGTTTATTGTATGCCTGGAAAAAACATGCTTTGATATGGGAATAAAAGCAATGAAATACGAAGAGTTCAAGGATAACGATACCTTAGAACTCTTTAAAAAATCCGGTGGAAATATTTTATTCACGACTGTTGATAGCATCATTAACTGGGGGCGTAAGAATTCTATCTGGCCACTCACATTTGCTACCAGTTGCTGCGGCATTGAAATGATGGCTACCGGTGCTTCACGCCATGACTTTTCGAGATTCGGATTAGAAGTATACCGTGCCAGCCCGCGTCAAGCCGACGTTATTGTGGTTGCAGGCACTATCGTTCATAAAATGGCTCCTGTGCTTAAACGCCTGTATGACCAGATGGCTGATCCCAAATATGTGATTGCAATGGGCGCCTGTGCAATATCTGGAGGGCCTTTCTTCCTGAATTCATACAGCGTTGTGAGAGGCGTTGAACATGTTATACCGGTTGATGTTTATATACCGGGTTGCCCTCCCAGACCAGAAGCCCTGCTATATGGCTTTATGCAACTACAGAGAAAAATTGAAACGGAAACGATAAGGATAAAAAGAGATCCGGTAAAAGAATATTTTTAATTACTTACCATCTGCAAAATGAACAACGAAAAATTACAAGCAAAAGTTCTGTCAATTGTTCCAAATGCTGAAGTTATTAACGGAAAACAATATCTTGAAGTTACTGTTATTCCTGATAAACTCCATGAACTTGCAAAGCAATTAAAAGAAGATTCCGAAACCCAATTCGATTACCTTTTCTGTCAGTCAGGTGTTGATTACGGCGATAGTTTAGGAGTTGTTTATCATATCGAATCTGTTAAACACAGACATTCTATTGTATTGAAAACAAAAACTCCGAACAGAGAAACACCGCAATTAGACAGTGTTTGCGATATCTGGAATGCTGCAGAATACCACGAAAGAGAAGTGTTCGACCTGCTAGGCATAAAATTTATAAATCATCCTGATCTGAGAAGATTTTTCCTTGACGAATCATGGGGATATCCTTTAAGAAAAGACTTTGTAGATGAAGTAAATATTATAGAAAAATAATGATACCAGAAGAAATTTCCAGTGTTGTAGAACTCGAACAGCAGGAATATATTATAAACGTAGGACCCCAGCACCCATCCACGCACGGTGTACTGCGACTTGTTGTTTCCCTGCAGGGAGAGATCGTAAAAAATCTGCAACCTCACATAGGTTATATTCATCGCGGTATTGAGAAAATGTGCGAAAGCCTCACTTATCAGCAGATCATTCATCTTACCGATAGGATGGATTATCTTTCTGCGCACATGAACAATGAAGCTGTTTGCCTGCTGGTCGAAAATGCCCTCGATATCGAGGTTCCGGAAAGAGTGAAATATATCCGCACTATTCTCGATGAACTGAACAGGCTTGCCTCACACCAGTTGTGGTGGTGTTCGTTTGGTATGGATCTCGGCGCTTTAACTTGTTTCTTCTATGGTTTACGCGACCGTGAAAAGATTCTTGACATTTTTGAAGAAACCTGCGGTGCCAGATTGCTGTTGAGTTATAACACTCCCGGAGGCCTGATGTGGGATATTCATCCGAATTTCCAAAAAAGAATAAAAGATTTTATTAAATACTTCCGAAAAAAACTTCCTGAATACGATGATCTTCTTACAGGCAATGTGATCATGCAGGCGAGGACAAAAGGGATAGGAATACTATCTCTTGAAGATGCCATTAATTATGGCATTACAGGACCTACCGGCAGAGCTTCGGGATTTGCCTGCGATGTAAGAAAACATTATCCATACAGTGCATACAACAAGGTTGATTTCAAAGAAATTCTTTATACCGAAGGTGATACCTTTCACAGATATAAAGCAAGAATAGACGAAATGTGGGAATCAATGAAAATATTGGAACAGCTTGTAGATAATATTCCCGAAGGTGATTTTACTGCTAAAATGAAACCTGTTGTTAAACTTCCCGAAGGCGAATACTTCCAGAGAGTTGAAACTGCAAGAGGTGAATTGGGTGTATATGTTATCAGCAAAGGTGATAAATACCCATACAGGATAAAATTCCGCAGTCCTAATTTCTGCAATCTTGCTATAATGAATAATCTTGCATCCGGTTTTAAGATCGCTGACCTTATTGCAATCAGCGCCTCGATGGATCTTATTATTCCTGATATTGACAGATAAATAAAGTTTAAATTTTTAAACTGAAAACATATTATGGATTTTAGTTTTAACATTTACGATCTCACTTCCTTTACAAAATGGATAGATACTTCGCTATATGAATACTGCGCACCATTCTGGGCAATGATGTGGGAAATGATTATTATCGGCGTTTCCATTCTTTTATTTTATGCTGTAATCGGATTATTCCTGGTATATGCCGAAAGAAAAGTATGTGCATTTATGCAGAACCGCGTTGGTCCTAACAGGGTTGGTCCTTATGGCTTTTTCCAAACAATAGCCGACCTTCTCAAGCTGTTGATGAAAGAGCTTATACCAATTAAAAAAGCCGATAAATTTCTGTTCAACTTAGCCCCTTTTATTGTGATTATAGCCTCATTTATGGCTATTGCAGCCATCCCTTTTTCTAAAGGTTTACATGCTATTGACTTTAACATCGGGGTGTTTTATGTAATGGCTGTCTCTGCCATGAGTGTTATAGGGGTTCTGCTGGCGGGATGGTCAAGCAACAACAAATATTCACTGATCGGCGCTATGCGTAGCGGTGCGCAGATTGTAAGCTATGAATTATCTGTGGGTCTTTCACTGATTACTATGTGTGTCTTAGCAGGCAGCATGCAGTTCTCAACAATAGTTGAAGGTCAAAAAGATTGTTGGTTTATTTTTAGTGGACATATTCCTGCATTCATAGCATTTGTGATTTTTCTTATTGCAGCAACAGCAGAAACAAACAGGGGTCCTTTCGACCTTGCCGAAGCAGAATCAGAATTAACAGCAGGATATCATACGGAATATTCAGGGATAAAATTCGCATTCTTCTTTCTGGCTGAATATATGAATATGTTTATTGTAGCATCAATTGCTGCTACCGTATTCTGGGGAGGTTGGATGCCATTTCATGTATATGGCTGGACAGGATTCAATAATGTAATGGATTTTATTCCTCCTTTTATCTGGTACATTGGAAAAACATTTGTAATAATCTGGATAATGATGTGGTTCAAGTGGACATTCCCGCGTTTGCGTATTGATCAACTTCTCACACTTGAATGGAAATATTTATTACCCATCAATCTTATCAATATTCTCTTAATGGCTTTAATCGTATTATTAGGCTGGTATTTTTAAATTATGAAAAGTATAATAAAATACATATCCGAAATATTCAAAGGCGTTCTGACTCTGCTGAAAGGCATGAGGGTTACGGGGAAATATTTCTTTTCACCACGCGCTATTGTTACTCAGCAATATCCTGAAAACCGCAGGAAAAAAGGCAAAAAGAAACTCGAAATGTTTGAACGTTTCAAAGGCGAACTAATAATGCCCCACAACGAAAACAACCAGCATAAATGCACCGGCTGTGGAATATGCGAAATGAACTGTCCAAACGGCACCATCGAAGTTCTTTCGGTAATGAATGTGGGTGAGGACGGGAAAAAGAAAAGAGCATTGGATAAACACATTTACCGTTTAAGCATGTGTTCTTTCTGCGCTCTTTGCGTAAAAACCTGCCCATCTCAGGCTCTTGCATTTTCACAGGAATTCGAACATGCGGTATTTGACCGGACAAAACTTATAAAAATATTAAACAAACAAGGTTCAACTTTAATGAAAGGTGTAGAATAATGAGCGGGAATCAATTTATGTTTTATCTGTTTTCGGCGATTATCATTGTTTTTTCGATACTCACAGTTACCAGCAGAAAGATACTAAGAGCAGCTATCTATCTTTTGTTTGTGCTGGTTTCCACTTCAGGACTGTACTTTATGCTCAATTACCAGTTTCTGGCAGCTGTTCAGCTTACCCTGTATGCAGGAGGTATTGTTGTTCTTATCATCTTCTCTATTTTATTAACCAGTCATATCAGTGAAAAGTTTGAACCTATTAAACCACAAAAAGGTATTTTCTCTGCTATCGCTGCCATTGCAGGCGCTGTGTTATGCATTGTTACTATTTTGGATTATAAATTCTCTGCCAATACCGCTGTTGCACGCGAAGTCAATATGAATGTAATTGGAAAAGACCTGATGAATTACGGATACGACGGTTATATATTACCTTTTGAAGTGATTTCTGTTTTGTTGCTTGCAGCTATGATCGCTTCCATTGTTATTGCAAAAAAAATAAAAAATTAAAATTATGACTGAAGGAATTCCATTAAATTATTTTTTAGTTCTCAGCACACTGATGTTCTTCATTGGTATTTATGGTTTTCTCACGCGCAGAAATCTTATCACTATCCTGATGTCGGTAGAACTAATCCTTAACTCTGTAAATATAAATTTTGTTTCATTCAACAAATACCTTTATCCTGAAAGGTTACAGGGACATTTCTTTACATTGTTTATTATTGCTGTTGCTGCAGCCGAAGCTGCTGTAGCTATTGCTATTATTATAAATATTTACAGGAACTTCAAATCAATTAATGTTGAAGATGCTGACGAGATGAAATATTAACAAAAGATAATTTAAAAGGCAAATTGCAAATTTCAAAATGAAAATATTATAAAAATATGATTGATTTCACTTACACCTTATTTATCGTACTGATCCCGCTTGCAATGTTTCTGTTGCTTGGGTTGGTTGGACACAAAATGAAATCGTTTGCAGGAACGCTTGGAACTTTCGGGCTGGGTGTATCATGGATACTTTCAATAATCACTGCGTACCAGTATTTCTTTGTTGCCGGAAAGGTTGAAGGAGTGTATCAGAAGATTATTGGATTTAATACTGTCTGGCTTCATCTTACAGACAAACTGCACATTGATATGGGCATCCTGCTCGACCCGATATCTGTAATGATGCTTATTGTAGTTACTACCGTTTCTTTTATGGTTCATTTATACAGCATCGGATATATGAAGGGAGAAAGAGGATTTGAAAGGTTCTTTGCTTTTCTTTCATTATTTACATTTTCAATGTTAGGATTAGTAGTTGCAACAAACATTTTCCAGATGTATATTTTCTGGGAACTTGTAGGTGTTTCATCATATCTTCTGATCGGATTCTATTATCAGAAACCATCCGCAGTAGCTGCATCAAAGAAAGCTTTTATTGTTACACGC
>JBBAAT010000160.1:0-6706 GCA_041658145.1 Bacteroidales bacterium
GTGACAGCAAAAAAACAGATGGAGCAACCGATTCCACTGCCACAAAAGACAATATCGAAAAAGTTGCTAAAACAAATGGGAAATACCAGCTCAAATCAGGTATTATTACCATGAGCTCTGATGCCATGGGAATTGGACAAACAATTACACTTTATTTTGACGATTACGGAAACAAAGAATGTGCAGAAACAAAAGGAGAAATGGATATGGGAATTGCAGGAAAAGTTCAGATGCACCAGTTGGCAATCACTAAAGACGGTTATGTGTATAATATTGACATGACTAACAAGTCCGGTACAAAAACGAAAATCACGCCTAACAGCAAACAGAAAGATATTGACTTCAGTAACCTGACTGAAGATATGATGAAGCAAATGAAGATTAAAAAGGAAGGCACGGAAGTTCTTTTGGGTAAAACCTGTGATAAATATTCCCTGGATGCTCCTGCCCTAAAAATGAAATCATCTTATTCTGTCTGGAATGGTATCCCTCTAAAGTCAGAAGTGAATATGATTGGTATAGTAGCAAAAATTACTACTACCAAAATCGAAGAAAACTGCGTCATTCCGGCAGAGAAATTTGAGATTCCGAAAGATATCAAGATAACTGAAGTAAAAGGGATGTAAATTATTACAACAGTTTTTTATTTTTTAATCTCAAAGAATTTACTACTACAAATACATCGGAAAAAGCCATGGATGCAGCAGCTATCATTGGGTTCAATAGTCCGACTGCTGCAACAGGGATAGCAATTATATTATAGAAGAACGCCCAAAAAAGGTTCTGTTTAATTGTAGTAAGCGTAATCCTGCTTATTGACCATGCTTTCGGAAGCAGGTTAAGATTTCCTTTTAATAGCACGATATGCGCGGATTTTATCGCTATCTGCGTTGCATTACTTAATGAAATACCGACACTGGCTTTGGCAAGCGCAGGTGCATCGTTGATGCCATCACCTACCATTGCTGTATTTCCGGTTTTTGTGAAATCTTCAATAATTTTTAGTTTTTCTTCCGGATTTTTTTCATAATAAACCTCGTCAATTCCCAGTTCATTGGCAAGTTGCTCGCATTTGTTCCTGCGGTCGCCGCTAAGCAAAACGGTTGTTATCCCCTGCGATTTCAACAGCCTGATTGTTTCCATTGCTTCCGGTTTTATCTCGTCTTCAACATCAAGCCACGCAACAAACCTGTTATTAACTGTAAGGTAAACCGTATGGGAATCATCCGCTGTAATATTTTTTACAATATTGTATGATCCGGCTTTGTATGTATTACCTTCCGCATCTGAAGCTTCCATACCCAAACCCTTCGTTTCGGCAATATATGTAAACCCGATCAAATCCGACTTTTCAAATTCTTTTACTATCGATTTTGCAATAGGATGAGATGAATGTTTCTCAAGGCTTATCAAAACTGATCTGGCCATTTCGTCAGAAAAATCAATAGTTTGAACTCTTTTAATTTTGAAATTTCCTGTAGTCAGGGTGCCGGTTTTATCAAAGACTATTTTTTTGGTATTGGCAAATTCTTCAATTGTACTGCCTCCTTTAATCAATATGCCGTTTTTGGCCACCCTTCCTATTCCCACAACTACCGCAGTCGGAATTGCCAATCCCAAAGCACAGGGGCAGGCAATTACAAGAACTGCAATGCTGTGCATTAATGCAGGCTGAAAACCAATGCCGGCTATCCAAAATGATAATGCAAACGTAAGAAGCGATATGCCGACAACTACCGGCACAAACACAACAGATATTTTATCCGCCAGGTTTTGCATACGAGGCTTGTCCTGCTGTGCCTGCTTCACCATTTCGATGATCTGTGAAAGCACCATTTCTTTTCCGATTGCAGTAGCTTTGATCTTAACGCTGCCTGTAACTAATATGGTCCCACCAATCACCTGTTCTCCAATTGTTTTATCTGCAGGCAAACTTTCACCGGAAATCATCGATTCATCTATACTCCCCTGTCCCCAGTATATCTGGCCATCCACCGGTAATTTGTCGCCTGTATTCACAAGCAATAAATCACCCTTTTTAATAAGCGAAGCATCCACATCTTCAATGATTTCCGAATTACCGGAAAAATTGATTCTCTTTGCTTTCATTTTCTGAATTTTTACCAGATCGTCAATGGCAGATGTGGTGCGCCTTACAGAACGATGTTCCAATAGGTTGCCAAGTAAAATAATGGTAATGATACTTGCAGTGGTTTCGTAAAACTGGTAATCGCGCCCAAGATTTTCAATGGTACCATATAAACTATATATAAACGACGCAGAAGCGCCCAATATGATTAACACGTCCATATTCGGGACACCCGCTTTTATGGATTGAAATGCACTCTTTCCAAAATGCCATACGCCTATTGCAAATACAGGAATAGTAAGCAATAACTGAAAATGAGGGTCGTGAAATAAATGATATGGCAATAACATGGCAACAAGCAAAGGGACTGTAAACACAAGCGAAACGATGAATTTCATCCCGATGGAAGAAAGTCCTTTTTTCATTTCCTTCTCTTCTTCCACCACCTTATACCCCATGGAATGGATTCTGCCTTTCGCTTGCTGCAAGCTGGTTTTATCCACTAAAGCAAAACTGACCTCTGCTGTGGTAAAATTTACATTCACGTCCTGAAAACCATCTTTCTCCAATCGTTTTTTGATACCCAGCGCACAGTTGGTACAGTCCATGCCTTCTACCTTTAGCTCAATCCTTTTTAAATTGTCATTAGTCATTAGTCAGAAGTAATTAAAGTCTGTATATAAAGTCGTCATTGCGATCGCCTGAACGGGTAGGTAAAAGAAAAAATTATATTTCATTTTTATAACAAATTTTATTTTTTCTTAACTTTTCTCCTTGATGAACGGCGAAGCCCTCATGAGCACCATTAATAAAAACAATTATGCGAATAAAAAAGTAACAAAAGAATCAAGAACGGCGCTAGCCCTCACGAATACCTTTAAAAATAAGACACTATATGAGTAAAATCCGAAGCTGGCTTCCACACAAGCTTCCACACCCTCGCCGGATTTTCGGGCCAACGCTCTTTTTCTGCTTTGCAGAAATCGGGGATAATCGTTTTCCAAAACATTAATAACTTATTCCAAATCCAATGGGCTCACTCTAATCAGTCAATCTTGCAATAATAACGCTTTTAAAATTTATGCGAAAATTGAATAATTTTGAATATACAAAGGTATTCGATATAAGAGAATTTATCAGGAATTATTCTAAATAATTTTTATTAAAATTTTAATTTGTATTTTTGTAAATAAAAAAAGATAAAAACCTTATCCATACATCCAATTTTGGAATACATTTAAGGTTTTACCTGAGCTATAAAGAAGTTAGCAACTATAAAAATCATGATAGCAAGACATAAATTTTGGATTATTATTATATTCTTAACAATTATTGCTACTGACTTGATTGGTCAACCACATAAACCGCGAGACATTACTTTTTTAGTTGTAAAAAATAGTGATACATTAAAACTTTTAGACAAGACAGTTGTTGAATTTTGTTATTCGACCGACACTTTAAGACTTCCACTTATTGACCAGACTTTTACCTTGGATACGATTATTAATTTAAAATTCTCAACTTTACGATTGATTTCAGATAGTCTTACTTTGACTCTTTTGATGGTTAATCCTGGAGAGACATTTGAATCTGTACTTAGATACGGATTGCCTTCTTCATTATTATTTGAGATTAAATATTATACGGACTTCGACATTGCAGATAAAAATTATCTAAAAAAGATGACTGTTGACAGAAATAAATTTAAATTACTTATTGTTTGGACTTGTGACTATTATTGTTGTGAAAATTTTAACTTTGAATAAAATAATTTTTACAGTTGCTACTTTATATTGCTTCAATGGCTCGTGGTGGAAATGTGAAAATAAAAAAGAAATAAAGTGAAAATCAGTCATTGCCCTAGCCCAAAAGTGAGGACTGATTTTCATCAACTTCACCCTTTAGAAGGGTCGGGGCAAAAAGTTGATAAAAATTAAATCCACATAAATATTAAAATAAGAAAAAATGAAAAAAGTATTTATTATAATAATAGGTTTGGTTATAGTAAGCTTTGTAAAAGCTCAGGATTGGAAATGGATAAACCCTAAACCCCAAGGAAACACATTGATGAGTGTGAGGTTTGTTGATTCTAATACTGGTTACTCAGTAGGGGTAAATGGTACAATTATGAAAACAACCAATGGTGGTAATAATTGGACAGTTCAAAATTCAGGAGTTACAGATCAATTAAGTTCAGTGTTTTTTATTAATTCAACTATTGGTTTTGCAATTGGCCAAAATAATAATATTTTAAAAACTACTGACAGCGGAATAACCTGGGGATTACAATCAAGCACAGCAACCAATGGACTGAAATCAGTTTATTTCACAAGCATAAATACAGGTTATATTGTTGGCAATTCAGGTGTGATTTTAAAAACAACGGATGGGGGGAATAATTGGATATCTCAGACATCGGATACTACTAAAGATTTAAATTCAGTTTATTTTATTGATCAGAACACTGGCTTTACCGTTGGGAGGGATGGAATAATTTTGAAAACTACGGATGGCGGTAATAATTGGGTAAATCATACATCAGATACAACAAAAAATTTTAATTCTGTATGGTTTGTAGATACAAATATCGGTTTTATTGTTGGCGATAATGGAACCATTTTTAAAACAACAGATGGTGGCAATAATTGGGTAGCCAAAACTTCAGGAACGACAAGTGCAATATATTCTGTTTGTTTTATAAATCCAAATGTTGGGTATGGTGTTGGAAATGGTGTAATTCTTAAAACTATTGATGGTGGTTTTACCTGGACCAGAAAAACATATTTTAATTATTTTTTTTCTGTATATTTTAGTGATGCGAATATCGGTTATGCCGTAGGTTCTTATGGAACAATATTAAAGACAACTGATGGTGGATCAACTTGGGTAAGTCAAACTACCAATAATGTTGCTTGTTTGCATTCAATTTATTTTATTAATACAAATATTGGTTATACCGTTGGAGATCTCGGAACAATTCTAAAGACAACCGATGGAGGAATAAATTGGATTAATCAAATTTCAGGAACTTCAAAAGTTTTATATAGTGTTTGTTTTCCTGATACAAATACAGGGTACATTGTTGGCGTTGGTGGAAAAATTCTTAAAACCACTAACGGAGGAACAAACTGGACTACCCAGTCAAATGGTACATCCTCTGATTTTTTTTCTGTTTATTTTACAAGTAGTGATACTGGTTATATTGTTGGACAATATGGTACAATTTTAAAAACGACAGATGGAGGAACAAATTGGATTTCTCAAACATCACCTATTTCAAATATTTTTTATTCTGTGTGTTTCCCAGATATAAATACAGGTTATGTAGCAGGTGTCTACGGAATTGTTAAAACAACTGACGGTGGAATTAATTGGACTTGGCAATCATCAAGTCCTGATCAACTTAATTCAATCTGTTTTATTGATAAAGATACTCTTTATACCGTAGATTATCAGGGGTATGTTTATAAAACCACAAATGGAGGAACAAATTGGAATCAAATTTCTTCTAGGCTAAGTTTTGAATTAAATTCTGTCTTTTTTGTTAATTCAGAAATAGGATATGTAGCTGGAGCTAATGGAGATATTTTTAAAACCATTGATGGGGGTTTGAATTGGATACAACAAACATCTGTATCAATAAATTATATTGAGTCTATTTATTTTACTAACAATGATACTGGATATGCTGTTGGATCAGGTCAAACAATATTAACAACAAAAACCGATATTACTTCAATTGACGAAAATAAAATAACCAAAGAAAATCATTTTATTCTTTTTCCTAATCCAATGAATAATACATTAACAATTGAAACAAAGAAAACAAGCCAAGTGTTCACATTATCGATTTATAATATTACAGGACAGGAAATAGTAAGAAAACAAATAAAAGACAGCAAGACACAGCTTGATGTTAGTAGCTTGAAGAGTGGTGTCTACATTGTGAAACTAGTAAATGACAAGACAGCAGAAGTTGGAAAAATAATAAAGGAATAAAAACCCAAGATAGCACGTATTAAAAAAGTTTGTTTGGATAAGAATTTTGAATTGAGGGAATTAAAACCTCAATAAATAAGTACGGTTATCCAACCATATTATATAGCATAACCGTACATTTACTAATAAAAAAGTACGGCTATAAACAAGTTGCACACAATTACAAAAACACAATAGTCTATGAATAAAACAATAAAAGTTTCTGCTATAATGTAACCCAAAATCAGGACAGGACATTAAGGTGAATAACGAACCCTTGAAACTTGAACTATGAAAAACAAAATCATAACCGGATTATTACTCGGCGCAGCAGCCGGAATAATTGACGTTATTCCTATGATCATTCAGAAATTAACATGGGATGCAAACCTTTCTGCTTTCAGCATGTGGACAATTGCCGGATTTTTTATTTCAACATCCGGTTTGAAAATAAATCCCATAGTAAAAGGTATTTTAATTTCTTTTCTTTGTCTGACTCCTTGTGCAATATTGATTGCATGGAAAGAACCTTTCAGCCTGATCCCGATTTCAATAATTACGTTAATTCTCGGAAGCCTGTTAGGTTTTGTAATTGAAAAAACAAATAAGAAAAAAGAATAACTTTGCTTCATTAATCAT
>JBBAAT010000161.1:0-6684 GCA_041658145.1 Bacteroidales bacterium
AAAACGGAAAAACCATTCTGCTTGATTGCGGTCTTTTTCAGGGAAAAGGCGAAGAAACGGAAAATTCAAACAGGAAATTAAATTTTGATCCTGCCTCAATTGATTACATTATCCTTTCGCACTCTCATATTGATCATTCCGGCGCCTTGCCATATATTATAAAAAATGGTTTTAAAGGATCCGTTTTTTCCACTCATGCAACGAGAGAGCTCTGTGCCTTGATGCTTGCCGACAGTGGAAGGATTCACGAAAATGACACAAAAACAAATAATAAAAAAAGAGCAAAGCAGGGCTTGCCACCATTGGAACCATTGTATACACATGACGATGCCGATAAATGTATGCAGTATTTTATCAGCTTTCCGTACAATAAGGAGTTTTATGTGGACGAAGATATCAAACTTACTTTCACGGATGCCGGACATATCCTCGGCAGTTCATTGGTAAACCTGCTCATCAGGGAGAACAATAAATCACTAAGGCTGTGTTTTACAGGAGATATTGGCAGGTCGCACAATAGGATTTTACGAACTCCTCAGCCATTTCCACAAGCGGAAATTCTAATTACAGAATGTACTTATGGCGATAGGTTGCACACGGATATTGACAGCGCTGAAGAAGAACTTAAAATGGTGGTTCTGGAAACATATTTTCAGAAAAAAGGCAAGCTGATTATTCCGTCATTCAGCGTTGGCCGCACGCAGGAATTATTATATGCCCTGAACAGGCTTTCGAACGATAGCCGTTTGCCTAAGGTAAAAGTGTTTGTGGATAGCCCCTTATCTATGAATGCTACAAATATCATGAAACTGCACCCTGAGTGTTTTAATGAAGAAATCCTTGCATACATGAAGTCCGATCCTGATCCATTTGGATTCAATGGCTTATCATATATACAAAGCGAGGAAGATTCCAAAAAACTGAATAATATTAAAGAACCCTGCATAATTATTTCTGCGTCAGGGATGATGGAAGCAGGGCGGGTTAAGCATCATCTTGCTAACAATATTTCATGCAAAAAAAATACAATCCTCATAGTTGGATATTGTGCACCTTCCACGCTTGGAGCCAGGATAAAACGCGGCGATAAAGAAGTGTCTATTTATGGATCTGTTTACGAGGTAAATGCGGATATCAGAGTTCTCGAATCATTCAGCGCGCACGGTGATTACAGCGAGATGATCTCCTTCCTGAAGTGCCAGGATCCTAAGCGGGTTCGTCACACTTTTCTTGTTCATGGTGAATACGAAACTCAATTGAGTTACCAGGAAAAGCTTAGTAAAGAAGGCTTTTCCAATATCATGATACCTGAAAAAGGACAGGTGTTTGAATTGTGAAATATCTGTCTATAATCATCAATACTTATGGGAATCTTTAAAAACCTAATTTTGACACCTTGAAAAGCAAAAAAGTTTGAGGCAGACAAAGTTTTGTAAACCGCAGTGTACGCATGAGGATTTACAAAACGAAGTCGAACGAAGAAATTTAAAGTTTTTCGAGGTGCCCTTATGTTACTCTAACCCTTGGATCAAGATAACCATAAATTATATCCACAAAAATATTAATAAAAATCAGAATTACCGAAACGAATAACACAGCTCCCATCACTACGGGAAAATCGTATTTTTCTAACGCTTCCACTATCACAACTCCCACTCCTTTCCAGTCGAACACATATTCAACAAATACCGCACCCGCCATCAGCGAAGCAAACCAGCCTGAAATGGCAGTAACTACAGGGTTCATGGCATTTTTCAGTGCATGTTTTGTAATAACTTTATAATAACTCAAACCTTTTGCCTTTGCTGTTCTTATGTAATCCTGCGACAATACTTCAAGCAGTGAATTTCTTGTAAGCTCCACCACTATTGCAAGCGGCCTGATACCAAGCGTAACAGCAGGGAGTATGAGATTTTTCAAGCTAAGATATTCGCCGTTTCCAAAATCATCTATGCTGTATAAACTACCGAACATGTTCAGTCCTGTGATATCGCCAAGCAGGTAAGCAAATATCCACGCAAACAAAATAGCTGCAAAAAATGATGGTAAAGACATTCCAAGCACAGAAAAAACAAGAGAAATCTTATCAAAAAAACCGTTCTTTTTTACAGCGCAAAGTATTCCGGTAAAAACTCCCAGAAGTAAAGCAAATCCAATAGATGCGGTCGCAAGGATAAAAGTGTTCGGGAATGCTTCAGCTAATATTTCACTTACCTTACGTTTGCTCTGATAAGATCTGCGCATATAAGGCTCTTTTAAAACAATTTCCGTATTACCTGAAACTTTAATCAGTTTAATACATGGATTGTATTTAGCAGAATCAAGGTACCAGTAACTCTTTGAATCTTCCGGGTTATGAATTGAAAGAGGCGACAGATCGTTCAGGTAATTTACATACTGCACCCATAAAGGTTTATCTCTGCCAAGGTCTTTGTTGATCGCTTCAACGGAAGCCATATCAGCTCTTTGCCCAAGCATCATACGGGCAGGATCGCCAGGCAGTACATTGAATAAAAGAAAAACGACTGTTATCACTCCAAACATAACTAAGAAGCCATAAAACAGTCGTTTTGAAATGAATTTGTGCACGTTTGGTTATTGTTGCTTTGTTACTATTGAGGTATATGGTATAAAGGTATAAAGATATAGGGTGTTTCCATATTTTCGTTATTTCCTGTAGCTTTTTTAAACTCTATACTTTTATACCCTATTCCCTATACCTAAGTAGTTATGTTATTTTAAATATCTTTCCTTCACATCAGTATATTCAGGAATATCGCGCCAGTGCCATTTTGCAAGCACTTCTCCGTTTTTCAGCAGCAGCAATCCAGGATTTGCACGTATCATGGTTCTCAATGCTGTTTCATCTACAATATAGAAAGGATACATAGCCTGCACATCGTGTCGGAATGCATCTATTATATCAAAATTGTTACCGGACAATCCCACAAAAGATATACTGTCTTTATCACATCCTTCCACAAATTTGTTGATTTCTTTGAATGAATCCTTTTCAGTGTCGCTTAGATCATAAGATACTAAAATGAACTGATATCGGGGATTTGCAACGATTTTATCCGTAAGAATATTCCCGTTTTCATCGCTTACAACGAAATCGTGAATAGGGGCTTCCTTATATTCCCTGATAATTTTTTTCTTTTGTTCTATGAATTGGAGTTTCGGCCATAATACCGTATCCTGATAAGGAAGGGTTTTGGAGGTATATTCAAGGGTTTCACAAGTCTCTTTATTTTTATATACAAGTAAAATTTCCGATTGTTCGGCCGTCGGGATTATCTGTTCTGAAATTTTATTTCCAACTTTCCACGGAAGAAAATCAATAAGCGGTAAATGACGAAGCGAAAAAACTGAAATGAAAATCATAAAACCGGCGCCTAAAATTGTAACAGTAATTTCACCTTTAGGTTTAAACGCAGCGATAGCACACTTGTTAGTAAATACAAGAAATAACACAAACACCATCAATACAACATTTTTATAAAAAGTTTGCCAGTTGGTAAGTTTAACGGCATCGCCAAAACATCCGCAATCGGAAACGGGGCTGTAAATAGCAGAGATAAGTGTAAGGAAAGTGAAAAAACTCACTAAAATCAGCGATAACCAGGCTGTGAGTTTTGGTTTTACACCAAATACGAGCATTACACCAAGCGTGAATTCGATCATGCAAAGAATAACAGCGAATACCAATGCCATACCATGCAGCCATTCCATGTTGTATGCAATAAAATATTCTTGTAGTTTGTAAGTTAATCCAAGCGGGTCCACTCCTTTAACGAAGCCGGAGAACATAAATACAAGTCCGACTAATGTTCTGCTAAAAATTCTAAGTATTTTCATATTCAATAGATTTTATTTGTAACTACTCAGCAATGTAATAGAACGCTGATGACGCAGATTGCTTATGATTAAATAAGATTTTATTTTATCTGTGTACATCATAATTATCTGCGTCATCAGTGTTCTATTTTATTATGCAAATTCAAGTTTTATTAACGCAAAAACCGAATAGTTTATCATGTCATAATAATTTGCATCAACACCTTCTGAAATAAAAGTTTTCCCGTCGTTATCTTCAATCTGCTTGGCGCGCATAAGTTTCATCAGAATGATATCGGTGAGCGAACCGATGCGCATATCCTTCCAGGCTTCGCCATAGTCGTAGTTTTTGTCTTCCATAAGCGACTTGGCTTTATAAATATATTTGTCAAAAAGCTGGGATGCGACGTTAATATCAATATTATCGGCATCGTTACTCACGCCAAGTTCAAGCTGGATAAGGGCGATCACACAATAATTCACAATACCGATATATTCAGAACGAATACCTTCGGCGATTTTATGGGTGCCTTTTTCTTCGATGCTTCGGATACGCTGCGCTTTGATGAATATCTGGTCGGTGAGCGAAGTGGGGCGAAGTATCCGCCACGCGCTGCCGTAGTCTTTCATTTTTTTTACATAAATATCTTTGCAAATGCCGATAATGGCGTCAAACTGCTGAGATGTTTTATTCATTATAAAAATTTTAATAAATTAGCAAAATAATTATTTGGCACAAATTGTAACTATTCAGCCACTATATTAGCCTTAATAGCCACAGATTTCACAGATTTTAAACTACCAAAGGTAGTTTTCTTTGTGAACATAGCAAAGCGATCTCACGAACACATTGAAAATAAAAAAAATAATTGTGAGTAAAATTTATAAAAAATAATAATTTTAATCTGTGTAATCTGTGGCATGTATTTGTTTTTTAACATTTTAAATCGGCGGAGTAGTTACCACAAATTTAATCCTGAACGATGAATTCACAGCATAAAAATACATTTTTTTCTTCACAAAAAACCATCAACTGCGGAGGAAGGCTTATATCGCTCGAAAACCCATTAGTGATGGGCATTCTGAACATCACACCTGATTCCTTTTACGATGGAGGCAAACATAAGGACATGGATAATGCCATGAAACATTGTGCGAAAATGCTCGAAGAAGGCGCCAATATCATTGACATCGGAGCAGTTTCTACAAAACCCGGAGCTAAAGAAGTTACACAGGAAGAGGAAGAAAAGCGATTAATACCGGTATTGAAAAAGATGACAAAAGAATTTCCGGATGCTATTTTTTCAATTGACACTTACCGTTCATCTATCGCCAGGATGTCTGTTGATTGCGGCGCTCAGATGATCAATGATATTTCTGCCGGTGCTTTCGATGAAAATATGTTCGGAATAATTTCCGAACTCCAGGTACCTTATATTATTATGCACATACAAGGTACTCCTGCCGATATGCAAAAAAATCCCGTTTATGAAAATGTAGTAAAAGAAGTGATAACATATTTTTCTGAAAAAGTTGCAACACTCAGAAAATTGGGCGTAAATGACATTATCATTGATCCCGGGTTTGGTTTCGGAAAAACCGTTGAACACAATTATGAACTGCTTCGAAACCTTGAATATTTTTCATTCTTCGGACTTCCATTGATGGCAGGTGTTTCCAGAAAATCTATGATAAACAAAGTTTTGGGTACAAAACCCGAAGATGCTTTAAACGGGACAACAGTTTTAAATACCATCGCCCTGATGAAAGGAGCGAATATATTGAGGGTACATGATGTAAAAGAAGCTGTGGAAGCAGTGAAACTTGTTGAAATGACTATAAATGAATAAATTTGAAATGTTTTACCTATTTTTGAGTTCTGATTAACAAATAATAATGCTGCCATTAATCATCACCGGTTTTATCACCATCCGCTGGCTCGACGTGATCGACGTACTGCTTGTTGCCATTTTGTTTTATCAACTGTACAGCCTGATAAAAGGCACCGGTACAATAAATATTTTTATCGGTATCATCGCCATTTACCTGATATGGGTATTGGTAAAGGCATTCGAAATGGAATTACTAACCGAGATACTTGGACAATTTATTTCAGTAGGTATGATCGCACTGATTATAGTGTTCCAGCAGGAAATACGACAGTTTCTTCTTTTGCTCGGGTCACCCAATTTTCTGAAAAAAGGATCAAAAAGTTTTATAAACATAAAATGGCAGTTGAATCAATTGGAAGGACTTGATATAGAACCTATTGTGAACGCTTGCGAAAGTATGGCATCTTCGCATACCGGAGCATTGATCGTAATAGCAAAAAAGAACGAGTTAAAACCTTACGTGGAAACAGGCGAATTACTGAACGCAAGTATCTCCAAACAACTTTTAGAGAATATATTTTTCAAGAATAGCCCGCTTCATGATGGCGCTGTTATCATTAGCGGAAACCGCATCAAGGCTGCGCGCTGCGTTTTACATGTTTCTGAAAAGGCTGATTTCCCTTCGTATGTTGGTTTACGCCACCGCGCTGCAACTGGCATTACCGAAGAATCGGATGCCATTGCCATTGTGGTTTCCGAACAACGCGGAGAAATTTCCATCTCTCAAAACGGCATACTCACCATCAATATAAAAGCTCAAAAATTAAGGGAAATTCTGATAAAGGAGTTTCAGGTGATATAATATTACTGTTCCGATTGTCTATGAATTTCTGATATTCCATTTTAGGGATATTCGTTAAAGCCATAACTATCTGGTTATTAACAATTTATGTTGATAACTTTTGAAATAAAAACCCCGAAAGAAGCCAAAAATGAGGTAATTTCGGGGTAATTT
>JBBAAT010000162.1:0-6677 GCA_041658145.1 Bacteroidales bacterium
TTGAATGGCTGGATCCATCAAATGATACTATTCTTCATCGTTTTGAAAGATATAACAATGAAATAAAATACGGTGCCAAATTAGTTGTGCGTGAATCGCAGCTTGCCGTGTTTATTAACGAAGGTCAGGTTGCTGATGTTTTCCAGCCCGGTACACATACGTTGGAAACACAAAACATGCCTGTTCTTACCACGCTGAAAGGCTGGAAGTACGGCTTCCACAGCCCCTTTAAGGCTGAAGTGTATTTTTGCAATACCAAAAATTTTACAGATCAGAAATGGGGCACAAAAAACCCTATTATGATGCGTGATGCAGAGTTTGGCGTTGTACGCATCAGGGCATTCGGCAACTATGCCATGAAAATCAAAGACGCTGTAAAATTCATTAGAGAAATTGCAGGTACCGATGGTACTTTTACTACTGAAAAGATCACCGAACAGCTAAAAAATATTACTATTACACGCTTCACCGATATCCTCGGCACAAGCAATATCCCTGTTCTTGACCTCGCCTCCAATTACGATGAGCTTTCCAAATTTGTTTTCGACAAGATAGGCCCAGAGTTTCTTGAATATGGTATTGAATTAACGAAGTTCCTTGTTGAAAATATTTCATTGCCACCTGCCGTGGAAGAAGCCATGGACAAGAGAACCAGTATGGGTGTTATTGGTAACCTCAGTGCTTTTACGCAATATCAGACTGCTATAGGAATTGAGGATGCTGCCAAGAACCCAGGTGGAAGCGCAAGCGCTGGAATCGGCATGGGTATGGGCTTTGCAATGGCCAACCAGATGGGGCAGAACATGATGAACCAGAATCAGCAACAGCAAAATACTCCTCCTTCTTTATCGCAGTTCCACGTTGTTGTGAATGGCCAGCAAACAGGTCCCTTTGCTGAACAAGCGCTTGCACAAATGGTACAGAGCGGACAGATCACCAAAGATACTCTGGTATGGAAAAACGGTATGGCAGCATGGACTTCTGCAGGACAGGTTCCTGAAGTTGCAAAACTCTTCACTCAGGCTCCGCCTCCGCTGCCTCCCCAGGTTCCACCGCAGCAATAATTGTAGAAAAATAGGTTAAGGTTAGGAAATCGGAAAATATAGGTTTTAGGTAAAGGTTAGGATGCCTGAAAATATATTGAAGATGCCATGGCAGAATGTAATGAAACAATGGTAAGCCTTATGCAAGGAAGAGATATTTATAATCTTGATGTTAAACTTATCAATTCACTTGTGGATATATATGATATTTCAGGAAGACAACTCTATATGCTTGCAGAAAAGTGGCGAACCTTCGAAAGAAAATAAACAACTTCTTAAGTTTAACCAACTTTATGACCTTAACCAAAACCGGCATCATAACCCTAACCTTAAAACTAATTTGGAATGCAAGAAATTAACACTCACGAAACCACCACTAATCAGCAACTCAAGTGCAAAGAATGCGGTGCTTTTCTGAAATTCTTACCGGGTACACATTCTCTGACCTGCGAATATTGCGGTGCGTTGAACGAAATTGAGAAATCGCAGGATCAAATCGAAGAAATCGATTTCGCTTCGTTTATCAATAACAAATTTGCAGGTGAAGAAAAACAGGATATTGTTACGGTAAAATGTACCAGTTGCGGCGCTTCAACTACCCTGCGTCCTAATGTTACTTCTGATATGTGTCCGTTTTGTGGAACCAGTCTTGTGGTTACAAGCGGAAGCACAAGCATTGTACTTAAACCAAAATCACTTTTGCCATTTATCATTGATCAAAAGAAAGGTTTTGAAGAATTCCACAAGTGGTTAAAAAAGTTATGGTTTGCTCCAAATGCGCTGAAAAGATATGTGAACAGCACAGATAAATTTAGCGGAATGTATATTCCTTATTGGACTTATGATTCCAATACTTCCAGTTCATATTCCGGTGCAAGGGGAACGTATTATTATGTAACAGAAACCTATACCACTACTGAAAATGGTAAGAGTGTAACAAAAACAAGAGAGGTTAGAAAAGTTAAATGGACCTCTGTTTCAGGGCATGTAAACAATGCTTTTGATGATATTCTTGTTATTGCCAGTAATTCATTGCCTGTTAAATACGCCGAAAAGCTTGAACCATGGGATCTAAAGAATCTGATTCCCTACGATGATAAATTCCTGAGTGGCTTCAGAACGGAAAGTTACCAGGTGGATGTAAAAGATGGTTTTACGAAAGCAAAAGTTATTATGGATAATTTTATCACACAATCTATAAAGAGCGACATTGGAGGCGATGAACAACGCATATACTCTGTTAATACAAGTTACAACGACATCATATTTAAACACGTGTTGCTTCCTATATGGATCAGTGCATACAAATTCAAGAATAAGGTTTACCGTTTTCTTATCAACGGACAAACAGGTGAGGTTCAGGGCGAACGTCCATGGAGCATATGGAAAATAATTTTCTTCTCATTAGCTATAGTTGCTGTTATTGCAGGCGCTGTAATTCTGATTAATTATTTTAATAATAAGTAAGTAAGATAAAAAAAGAAGGTCCTATGAAAAAAATTTGTTTGTTACTAATGGCGATTTCATTAGCTTTCGTTTCATTCAGCCAAACCACGAAAATTGTAAATGGAGACACTATTAACAAAACCGATCTTAAAAATCTGAAACAGGGTTACTGGGAGGAAACGAACAACAAGTTTTTATTGAAAGGGAATTATCTCAATGATAAAAAGGATGGAATTTGGGTCACATACAATTTCAAAGAATTGGCGACAAAAATTGAGTCATTCAGGAACGGGGAAAAAGATGGTATCATAATTAATATTGATGATAACGGCTATTATAAAGGAGAGGCAAACTATCGTAATGACTTATTAAACGGGGTTTCGCGGACATATGCTGTTGGCGGAAAACTTTTGAGTGACATAAATTATAAAAACGGTGTATTGAACGGATCAAAGAAAACATATTACGAAAGCAACAATATAATGCAGGAAGAAGCGAATTATTTGAACGGTCAGCGGGATGGTATAACTAAATGGTACGATACGAATGGAAAATTAATCGCTGAGTACTCATACAAGAATGGAAAATTTGAAGGTGTAAATAAAACATATTCTGCTAATGGCGATGTTTTAGTGGAAGAAACCTATGTGAATAATATTCAGAATGGACCTTATAAAGAATATTTTGATATTGAACCTGTCGTAAGTCAAAATACGTTTTCAAAAGATACAGATAAAAAAGAAAATGTAGTGAATAAGGAGGATGTATCTCTTAAAACTACTACTGTTAAACTCAAAGTATCAGGAAATTATCTGAACGGCAAAAAAGACGGAAAATGGCTTGAGTACGATGACAAAGGCGCTGTTATAAAAACTATCGTTTACAAAGATGGAGTTGAGAAAAAATAATCCTTTTTGCAAAATATCAGTAATATTTTCCTATATATACTAATGGAAAACAGGTTTGCAAAAAAATATCATGGTCTATGGTTGATGGTCTTAGCTGTTGGTTTGGTTTATGGTTATTGGGAAAAACCCATATCCCATTAACTAAAAACCAAACCAACTGCCATGACTTAAAACCTCAAACCTGATTTCTTTCAATATATCCGGAGGTTATATATAGAGAGGGAATGTTTTTTGAATTCAGCAGAACTTTTTTGTCAATAGGGTTGATGAACATGTCGGTGAAAAATAATCTTGGCGTTTTCATCAAAATTAAAAGGTTGGCATTATTGGCTTTTGCGTATTCAATCAGTTCGTTAGGAAATTCTTTTTCTATACATGTGGCGTAGTCTGTAATAAAAGGTATCTTGTTTTCAAGAAGCAATTTCTCTATCTTCTCTACACGCACACTCTGAACATACTGTCTTTCTTTGGCAGTTAAATTTATGGAAAAAAGTCTGACTGTTGCATTTGTATGTTTTGCGATATTTATTGTGTAGAATATTTTTTGCAGGGTATCTTCGGTACCATCTACAGGAAAAACAATAGTTTCGATATCCTTCCATTCAATGTTTCCCTGTACTACGTATATAGGAGCAAGGAAATTACTGATCATTTGCAGTACTTTGCTTGCAAGCGTATGTAACTGATCAATACCGATGAACATAAAGGAAATGTTCATATCTTTTGCAATATCGTGAATAGAAAGGATATTTCCTTTTCTGATAAGATAGTTCACCTTAACATGGAATTTATTTTCGGTTTTTTTGCATATATTTTCCAAGTCAATGTTTAATAATTGTTCTTCCTTGTTGTTTTGCCCGAGAAATTTCTTTGTGCTTTCGTCCACAATGTTCAATATGGTAACAGGTTGCTCAAATAATTGTGCAAAGTGGGCGGCATGATCAAGTGCAATATCCGAAACAGATGTGAAATCGTAAGGTATTAGAATGGGATTAATTTCTTTTGCTGCCATTTTTTGATATTAGATGTACCTTCCCACATCTCTCGGGTTAATATAAATAGAAGGAATGTTTTGTGAATTCAGAAGAACTTTCTTGTCAATAGGATTAATGAAAAGGTTGTTGAAATATAGTGTTGGTGTTTTCATCAAAATAAAAAGGTCTGCATTATTGGTTGTTGCGTATTCAGGCAGTTCGTCGGGGAATTCTTTTTCATCACGTGTGGCATAGTCCGTAACAAAAGGTATTTCTTTTTCAAGAAGCATTTTTTCTATCTGTCTTACACGTACATCCTGAGTATACTGCCTTTCTTTGTTTCTTAATTTTATGGAAAAAAGCCTGACTGTTGCGTTCGTATATTTTGCGATAATTATTGTGCAGGATATCTTTTGCCGGGTCTCTTCATAACTATCTACAGGAAATACAATAGTATTGATATCCTTCCATTTAATGTTTCCCTGTACTACATATACAGGAGCAGGGGAATTGCCTATCATTCTTAACACTTGGCTTGCAAGCGTATGTGGCTGGTCAATACCGATGAACATATAAGAAATATGCAGATTTTCCGCTATATTACGAATAGAAATGATACTCCCTTTTTTGATAAGAAAGCTCACTTTTACATGAAAATTTTTTCTGGTTTTTTCGCAAATTTTTTCCAGGTTAATGTTCAGAAATTTCTCTATCTGGTTGTGTTGCTTAAGAAATTTCTGTGTGCTTTCATCCACAATGTTTAAAATAATCAGTGGATACCCTGTTAGTTTTGCTATGCTAGCAGCATGTATAATGGCTACGTCCGAAACAGATGTGAAATCGTAAGGGACCAGAATAGGATGATTTTCCTTTGTTGTCATTTTTATTGTCTTGAATGTTTATATGAGAGGCGAAATTACTCTAAATAATTAATATATGAAATATTATACGATAAATATTAATAAAAATAACTTAAAACCTGTTATACTGCAAACGGGATACCTTGCCTACCGGCAGGCAGGAATTTGTGCATTTTGAATAGGTCTTTGGTTTATAGTCAGGGCTGCCAGTTTAGTCAATGGTTTTCAGTTATTGGTAAAAATTAACTAAAGACCTTGACTAACGACCAAACCGGCTGCTGTAGACCGATAAAATGACTCAAAAGAAATGTATTATTTTATACCATTCTGAGTATAACAGGTGTGCAAAAATATTAAAAAACAGGAAATTATTTTATAACTTTATAAACTATTATACATTTTTATTATTGAGATTCCTCATTCCGCTTCGCTTCATTCGGAATGACAGCATCCGCCCTCCTTATCCCATAAAAGCCCTGTCATTCCGAGTGATAGCGAGGAATCTTTTTAAAAATATATAGTAGTTTAATAATTTTCTTTATTTTTGCATCTTTATTTAAAGAGAAAACGGATTAGGTAATGATAAATATTACATTTCCAGATAATGCAGTGAGACAATACCCTGAAGGTATTACTGCGTTAGAGATTGCGAAAAATATTAGTGAAGGACTTGCCAGAAATGTACTTTCTGCAAAGATCAATGGAGAAGTAATGGATGCCTGCATGCCAATACATGCAGATGCTTCCATTGTCTTTTATACATGGGATCATGAAGCGGGTAAAGCAACATTCTGGCATTCATCATCGCATCTGATGGCTGAAGCTGTTGAATTCTTCTATCCCGGGGTAAAATTCGGCATAGGCCCTGATATTGAAAATGGCTTTTATTACGACATTGACCTTGGTGACAGGATTATTTCTTCTGATGATTTCAAAAAGATCGAAGATAAAATGCTTGAAATTGCTAAGCGGAAAAATACCTTTGAACGCAGAGAAGTTTCAAAGCCGGAAGCCATTGAATATTTTACGAAAAAGAATGATCCTTACAAATTAGATCTTCTGAAAGAATTGGAAGATGGAACAATTACATTATACGAATCGGGCAATTTCACGGATCTCTGCAGAGGCCCGCATTTGCCTGATACAGGTTTTATCAAAGCTGTAAAACTTTTAAATATTGCAGGCGCTTATTGGAGAGGTGACGAACATAACAAGCAATTGACAAGGATTTACGGAATATCTTTCCCAAAGCAAAAAGAACTCGAAGAATACCTGGTATTGCTGGAAGAAGCAAAAAAACGCGATCACCGCAAACTGGGAAAAGAGCTGGAATTGTTTGCGTTTTCTCCGAAAGTAGGAATGGGGCTGCCATTGTGGCTTCCCAAAGGCACTGATTTGAGAGAAAGGTTAGAATCATTTCTTAAAAAAGTACAGAAAAAAGCCGGT
>JBBAAT010000163.1:0-6662 GCA_041658145.1 Bacteroidales bacterium
GCAACATAAAGTTCTTTCCTGATGTTGAGCTTTTTTAAGGCATTGAAAGGCCTGCAAAGATGCAGAATTGTAGACGTGGATCGTATGCTGTTGTGAAGGTCAATGATAAAATCGTAACGTTCTTTCCTCAGCTCCGGCATAATTGCAAGCACATTCTTTTTAATGGCATGGATCTTATCGATATAAAGATTTTTCTTAAGGATAGGCAAATGCGATTCTTTTGTAAGATAATGCAACTCTACATCCTTTACCTGTTGTTTTACACAACGGATCACCGGGCTTGTCAAAACAATATCCCCGATGGAACTGAACCTTATAATGAGAATTTTTTTCAAGATAAAATGTTTTTGCAAAGATAAGTAACTTAATTTCAGAATTAAAATTGCAATTTTTGACAATTACAAAAAAGAAAAAGTAATAAAAAGAATCATTGTTGTCCGGTTAAAATTTTTGTCCCATAGATTAATCGTTCTGTTATTAACTGTTTCAAAATATTTCGCCGCCTACGGGGCTTAATTTTCCTAACACATTATTTTTCTACAAATATGCCATCCCTACGGGATTTTACTTTTTCTAACTCCGTAGGAGTGATATATTTGTAGAACATGTATAACCACAATATATATAAGCTCCGTAGGTGCGACATATTTACCGGACAATAGTGAAAAAAAATATTTTTAAAAAATTAAACCCGTACTTATCCCGAACCAGGGTATTATAAAATGCCCCTCTTCTCTAGACATTACAATTAGAGTAGAAAGACTTGCACACAAAAAATAATTCTTTTTATTTAATAAATTGTACCCGATAATTGGATGGGGATTAACAAAATATATTCTATAACTATTACCATATTTATATTTAAAACCCCCAAGTGATTTCATGTAATCTATGTTTAAATCATCACTCTGACTTCCAAAATAATTTAAACAATTACTAAATCCAAAACCAAATTCCAGTCGTTTCCAATTAAATGTTACTCTAACTGGAATAACCATTGAGCCAACCTTACCCGAAGTTCCAGAAAGACCTACACCTAGGCTTCCTGATAATGAAATGTTTTTATTTATATAAATATTTCTATTGTAATTTATGCTTGTTCCAAAATAACTACTTCCGCCTAATTCAACAAAGACAGCATTTTTCTTAAATTTATCAGTTTTAGGTTTAATGCTATCCTTTAGATTTTGGGCAAAAAGCATATTTCCAAAAAGAATAAGAAAAAATATTAAAACTATTTTTTTCACTCGGTTTTACTTTCAGTTTTTTTCATAAGAAAATATGCAGGAATGCCGAGCAAAACAATGATGATGCCGGGCCAGGTGTAGTTGGGTTTATAGATCAGAAGGTCTATGCATAAAGCCAAAGCAAGAATAATATAAAGAGCAGGCAATACAGGATACCCAAATGCTTTGTAAGGCCTTTCTGCATCCGGCCTGGTTTTTCTGAGAATAAAAAGACCTGCAATAGTAAGAATATAAAAGAGCAAAACAGCAAATACTACATAATCTAACAGATCTCCATATTTACCGGAAAGACAAAGAATGCTTGCCCAGATGCACTGAAAGATAAGCGCAATACCCGGTACAGCATATTTATTTATTTTGGAAACTTGTTTAAAAAAAAGTCCGTCGTTTGCCATTGCATAATATACCCTTGCTCCGGATAAGATAAGCCCATTGTTACAGCCGAATGTGGATATCATAATAAGGACAGCCATTACAATAGCCGCTGAGTCTCCAAAAATTCTATTTGCCGCAGCAACACCCACTCTGTCCGAGGTTGCAAACTGTATTCCTCTCCCAACAACATCGGTAGCTTCGGGATTACCATGTAATGGCAGCAAACACAAATAAGCAATATTGGCTAAAATATATATTACTGTTACTATCAATACACCCCAGAAAAGACTGAGCGGAATGTTGCGCTTTGGGTTTTTAATTTCACCTGAAATAAAGGTTACATTATTCCACGCATCACTCGAAAAAATTGATCCTACCATTGCTACGCCAATGGCAGCAAAAATAGCTAACCCGCTTATTTCGTGGATGGCAGTGATGTTGTTATCCTTGTCAATCAGTGTAGTTGTTGTATTCCACATATTACTGAAATTTTCTGACCAGTAACTGAAATCAGAGGCAACGATAAAACCCAGTACTATCAGCCCTGCTAAAGCAATAATTTTTGTAATTGTAAATGTTACCTGTAATATTTTCCCGTTTTTAATTCCCCTATAATTGATAAAGGTGAGAACTACTAAGCTGGTAATGGCAAGTAGTTGTGCTGCTGATATCTTGAAACCGGAAATAGTAAGTAATATGTTTTTTTCACTTAAAAATGGCAGCAATACTCCTGTAAATTTTGCAAATGCCACAGCAACGGCAGCAATAGTACCGGTTTGTATTACAAGAAAAAGTGTCCAACCGTAAAGAAATCCGATCAGTGGGTTATATGCTTCTTTTAAATAAATGTATTGCCCTCCTGCTTTAGGCATCATGGCTGCCAGTTCTCCATAACTGAGAGCCGCAATAATGGTGATAACACCCGTAATAAGCCATGCAAGCAGCATATAAAACGGAGAACCAAGGGTTCGGGATATGTCAGCGCTTACAATGAAGATTCCTGAGCCTATCATAGAACCAACCACAATCATAGTAGCATCAAATAATCCGAGCGACTGCCTGAATGATTTTTTTCCTGAATTCAAATTTTCCATATATACTTTGAACGACTTAAATTTTTACTTTATTTTTATAGGTAATCAGTAACCGGTATTCGGTAATCAGTTAGAAACCACCGATTACTGAACACCGATCACTGATTACTAAATGTACAGTTTTATCCCGTTTTTAGTATATGTGATTTTACTGGAATGCTATTTTATTAAAGTAAAAAACTGTGCGCTTACTCTTGTTTTGCATAACATTTTTGATTTTTTGGTATCCGTATGAAATAAAGTAATTCCCATACCAATACTCCATATCACTGTTATAGTCGGAAATTAACTTGTCGTTGTTGTAATTGGTCTCTATCTTAGTGTATTGCTTGCCTTCAATCACTTTATCGCCATGTATGATTTTTGATGCGATGCTCCCTTCGTTGCTGTATGCGAGCACAAAATCATTTCCATCTAAAAGCACTTTCACGCGTTCACGCAAATTAGAGGTAAGAATATTCCAAATCTCAAAACTGTTGTCCCATAGTAATTCACCTTTATTATTGAAACAGGCAATGATAGCATTCGTATATCTGTAACCTTCAAATACCGTATAAGAAACAGTTATTGGCCGCCCGTATGAATCATAGCTGGTATAGTTGATTGTTTGATATTCAGGATAGTAGGCTTCCGCTATCATGATATAGGAAGAATCTCTTTTGATAATATCATGTACGAGCAGCTTGTAATCAAATGAAAATTCTTTTCCTTGTAGTTCTTTCTTTCTGGTTTTCTTAACCATTTTTGCAGCGCGGCGTTCGCTGATATATGAATAGAAATTTTTAAACTGCGAGAAATTATAGAATGTGATGAATTTCTGTTCGCCATTTATTATCCTGGTGAAATATATTCCTGATGAACCTTCCGAAAACCCTGCAAATGCCGGATTAGCCCGGTTTCCTTTGGTAATATTGTTATACGTGCCAATCAAAATTTTATCGGTTTCATTCACTGAAACGATTTTACCTGTATTCAATTTTCTTTTATCATTATTTGTCCCTAATTTTAAGGAAGATGTTTTTGAACCATCGGTATTGAATTCTTCAATGTACATGGCATTGGTTTTCCTGGGAATGTGATTTTTTATAGTAACAATAAAAATTTTATTTGTGTCGTCAACAGTAATATCTTCAATATATGCCTGACCATGAAAAGGATTGGAAACCATTTTGGTTACACCACTCGAAAGATTTAAGGTAAAAAGAAAAGGTTGGTATTTATTTACATTTAATCCGGTGATCCATGGTAATAAAGTGAAAGAAAGAAATGTTTGCGCCCAGTAACTAGCTCTGGTCGGAATAGTTCTGCCCGCAAGCATTACCACATCATTGATTACCTTGAATTCTGAAACAATAGATTTTACAGGTATTGTGGCGTTATATGTCTGAATAGATGTTTTGTCCACATCGACCTTCAGAACATTGAAATCCCCTTTTGAGTATGAAGATGCGCTATTTTCTAAATATAAATATAAACATTCGCTGCTGTAATCAAAATACGTAAACGTCTGATTTTTCAGAACGGAATGTTCTTTTGTCCATACTTCTTTGAAATTAGTATCATACAAAGTGAAATACCATTTGTTATTTGTTTTGCCTGCCTGTCCGCCTGCCTTGCCGGTAGGCAGGGTAGGCAGGTCGGTATTTTCATTGCTTTGAAAAAATAGTATGATGCCTTTTTCACCGAACGGAATAACATTATAGGAATCGGAGTTTAATTTCGCTTCTATCTCAATGCGAAGAGGTTTATCATTCTGTGCATAAGAAAAGATAATCGAAAAGAAAAAAAATAATATTACCGCAAAAAGTTTAAATGCTGTTTTCATATATCAGGCAAACCTACATGAATTTTTAAAAATTCACAAATACCTTAGAAAAAAATTCATGTGGGTTCATGAGCCCGCCTGAATGACACAGTCGGGCAGGCAGGCATTGTGTTGCGGTTGTGGGAGAGAACTTAGCGAAGCCCCGCCTGAATGACACAGTCGGGCAGAGATCTCATGAGCGAAGCGAATAATAACTAGGAGATTATAGTTTTTTACAGAAGAAATATATAGAAAAATAAAAAAACAGCTGAAAACAGCTGCCTTTTACTGGATCAGAAAAGACTATTAAATAGTGCCTGCAGAGAAACTCAGTGTTTGATACGAAAAGTTCAGTTTTGAGGCTTGCGTAGCGAAAAAATTGTGAAGTTTACCAATGTAAATGAACAAATTTTTCGCAAGCATAACGAAAAAATGGGCTTTTCGTGCAAACACTAAATAACAGAAATTTTCTTCGTTATAATAGTGTTATTGTTGAAGATTATTTTAATAAAGTAAATTCCATCATTCAGTTTTTCTGTATTGATGGTTGTAACAAGTGAAAGTTCGTTTTTTTTCAATATATCACAGTTTCTGATTTGATAAAATAAAAAATAATAGAGTAATTATGTTTTTATAACATAAACCTATATCTTTGCTCTTTCAGGAAATTAGTGCCTCGTTTACAGAGTTTTGAATTGAAATTATGTAACAAAAAACTATAAAAAGCAGTATAATAAAAAAATAAAGCAACTCTTAATCCTGTTTTATCGTCAATTATATATAGATTTGTACTAACAGTAAATGACTATATTATAAATATTCCTTGCTTTTAGTATCTGGAATTTGTATATTTGAAATTTAAATACACTCATTTAAAAAGCACAATATAAAACATTCTGTTATATGAAGAAATTTCTATTCATTTTGCTAATTAGTTTAATCCCGAACTTTCTTATAGCGCAATCGCTTACTTGTGATATTAAGATCAATAGTATTTCATATAGCACGTATGGCCTTTGTGTTGGAGATTATGTCCTTATGGTAGGTACTCCTTCAGGTGGAACCATTCCTTACACTCATTCATGGACAGATGGCGGGAGCGGACAGCTTTCTGTTCCTACGACTGCGGTGCAAAATACATTCACAGCTGCTACTCCCGGAACTTATACGGTAGTGTATAGTGTTACAGATGCAGTATTCACTACAGTTACAGATACAATAATTATTACGGTAAACCCCTTACCGGATTTATCTACTACAAATGATTCGATAATTTGCCTTAACAATTGTGTTAACCTTACTGCTTGGACATCTTCCGGTGATGGGCTTATCTGGTATCAAGGTTCTGTCGGCGGTCCTATACTTGGTTCCACCTTGAGTGATTCACTTACAGTGAACGTTTGCCCTACAGTAAATACTGATTATTATGCATTGGCATATATAGCATCAACAGGCTGTACCAAAACCAAGAAAGTGACAATTATCGTTGTAAACCTTACAGCTACTGCTTCTGCCAGCCCGAACCCTATCTGTATAGGCGATACTTCATGCCTTACTACTATCCCTTTAGGTGGTATCGGCCCGTATACTTATCAATGGAGCCCCTGTACAAATATCAGTAACTGCAATATCGCAAATCCCTGTGTCTGGCCACCAACAAATACTACGTATTGCGTAACTGTGACCGACTCGACTTCAGGCTGTACTGCTTCTGCATGTACTATAGTTACAGTGGACTCTGCTTCAGCAAGCATCACACCATCGTCTCCAACAATATGCCAGGGTGATAATGTTCAATTATGCGCTAATGCAGGGTCTTCTTATATATGGAGCCCGGGAGGACAAACAACCCAATGCATAACAGTAAGTCCCGCTACTACAACTCAATACTGTGTCACTGTCACTGATGCGAATGGCTGTACAGCTTCTGCATGTACTATAGTTACAGTGGACTCTGCTTCAGCAAGCATCACACCATCGTCTCCAACAATATGCCAGGGTGATAGTGTTCAATTATGTGCTAATGCAGGGTCTTCTTATATATGGAGCCCGGGAGGGCAAACAACCCAATGCATAACAGTAAGTCCCGCGACTACAACTCAATACTGTGTTACTGTCACTGCGGCAAATAGCTGTACTGCT
>JBBAAT010000164.1:0-6658 GCA_041658145.1 Bacteroidales bacterium
ATGATTTGTGAATAATCTATTGACACACAATGATAAGATTGCTTCATCCCGCACATGCGGGAACTTTTGATATGCTTCATCTTCAATTTGACATATCATTGGGTATAAACCTTACATTCTCTTTTCTTTGATACGAGCCTTTTTGCCTCTAAGTCCGCGGATGTAAAATATCCTGGCTCTTCTTACAACGCCTTTTTTATTCAAATCAATTTTTTCAATAAAGGGTGACCTGACGGGGAATATTCTTTCGACACCGATGTTACCTGAAATTTTTCTGACTGTAAAAGTTTCGGTTGCACCTGAACCTGAACGCTGAATCACAACGCCCTGATACTGCTGAATACGTTCCTTATTCCCTTCGATAATCTTATAATGAACCGTAATGGTATCACCTGCTTTAAATGCCGGCAAATCCTTTTTGGGCATCAGCTCATTCTCAATTTGTTTTATTATTTCTGCCTTCATGACTTCTTGATTTTAAATAATCTCCTTTAAAAACGGGGTGCAAATTTATATATTAAATTTTAATTATTTGCAAAATTTATAAAAAAAGGCTAAATATTATTTTGATGTGCTACAAAGATTGGATTATTTTTTTTATTTGTGTTGTTGAAATGGGCAATAATTTTGTGAAAGCCTTGCGGGAGCAAGTTATTCTCATTTCAACAATAACATGTGCTATGTATAAGATTCCTCATTTCGTTTCACTCCACTCGGAATGACAGCTTTTATATTTTTTGTGGGAATGCAAATAAATTGTCATTCCGAGCAAAGCGAGGAATCTTTATATTTATTCCAGCACATCAAAATAATATTTAGCCTAAAAAAAACTATTCTTTTTGTCCACTTAACAAGTCTGGTCTTTTGGCTTTTGTGCGTTCTACGGCTTGTTCCAATTGCCAATTTTTAATGAGTTTTTCATTTCCTGATAAAAGTATTTCAGGAACTTTCCATCCTCTGAAATTGGCAGGCCTTGTATAAACCGGAGGTGAGAGAAGATTATCCTGGAAGGAATCGGAAAGGGCAGAGGTTTCGTCATTGAGAACGCCAGGAATCAGGCGAATGATGCTATCGCAAAATACAGCAGCAGCAAGCTCTCCGCCACTTAATACATAATCGCCTATAGATATTTCTTTTGTAATGAAATGTTCCCGGATGCGTTCGTCAATACCTTTGTAATGCCCGCAAAGAATGATGATGTTGTTATAAAGAGAACATTTATTTGCCAGCTTTTGATCAAGCAATTCACCGTCAGGACTCATGTAGATCACTTCATCGTATTCTCTTTCGGATTTTAAATCTTCAATACAAAGAGCAATAGGTTCAATCATCATCACCATTCCGGCATCACCGCCAAAAGGATAATCATCTACGCTTTTATGTTTGTTGGTGGCATAATCCCTGATGTTGTGAGTGAAAACTTCCGCAACACCTTTTTCTTTTGCTCTTTTAATAATTGAGTGACTAAAAGGTCCATCAAACATTTCGGGGAATATGGTAAGAATATCGATTCGCATTTCAGATTTCTTTGATTAATAGGCGTTTCCCTTTGATTACCGCACTTCATTTCGGGACAGCATCAAGCAATATTGAAACAACACAGAACATAATTAACAAAGTTAATGCAAAATTTATGATTCCGGCTAAATATTATTTTGATTGTACAAAATAAATAATTAGCTGTATTATACTTCGGCTGAATGAGTTTGCAAGGATATTGAGCGAAGTCGAAATATTGCAAACTTATTCGCTCAGCCTGCCTTGCCGTCAGACAAGCAAATCTGTCAAGATTCAGTATAATTTATTAAATTTGCAAATTATTATTAACTTATGCAGGAAATCCGCTACGACTGGACAAAAGAACAAGTTGGCGAAATTTATCATTCACCGCTGCTTGATCTTGTTTATAGGGCTGCATCGGTACACCGCAGTTATCATGATCCTTCAAAAATTAAGATCAGTCAGTTAATTTCTATCAAAACAGGAGCTTGCGTTGAAGATTGTTCCTATTGTGCACAATCGTCAAGATATGATACAGGCGTGCAACCTCATAAAACATTATCGCTTCAGGAAGTTCTTAAGGAAGCTGCTGATGCAAAAGAAAAAGGTGTGGAAAGAGTTTGCCTGAGTGCATCATGGCGCGAAGTTCCCGAAGGAAAACAATTCGATGAACTTCTGCAAATGATAAGTAAAGTGAAAGAAATAGGATTGAGCGTTTGCTGTACGTTAGGAATGATAAATGAAAAACAAGCTGAAAGTCTTGCTAAAGCAGGTATTACAGCATACAATCATAACCTTGATACTTCGGATGAATTTTATCCGCAGATCATTACTACCAGGTCATACAAAGAACGTCTTGAAACGATAAATCGCCTGATTGATGCGGGAGTGCAACATTGTACGGGAGGGATCATTGGTCTTGGTGAATCGGAAGACGATAGGATTTCCATGATACATAAACTGACAACCATGCGGAAACACCCATATACAGTGCCTCTGAATACATTGGTGCCAATACCAGGAACTCCTTTGGAAAAAATGACGCCTGTTGCTGTCTGGGAAATGGCAAGAATGATCGCAACGGTGAGAATTGTAATGCCTGCTTCTATGATTTGCCTTGCTGCAGGTCGTAAACAAATGAATGAAGAAGGACAGGCATTATGTTTTCTTGCAGGCGCTAATTCTATTTTTGTGGGAACAAAGCTGCTTACAACACCAAATCCTGAAATGGATGATGATCTGAAACTATTGAAAAAACTGGGAATGAAAGCTTATTAGAAAATAAAAAGATATTAGGATATTCATTGATATTAATTGAAACTGGAAATTTGTTGAAATTCATTGAAAATAAAAAGATATTAAGATATTAAAAACTGGTATTGAAAACGTACTAACTGATGTTACACAAACGGTACGTCATTGCGAGGGAGGTTACGACCGAAGCAATCTTAAAAATGAATAATAAAGGCTGATTTTGCCAGACTAAAGCAACCAACAGTAGCTGTAACAGTATGATTTTATCAGAGCTATAAAGGAATTGGCAGTAATTTTTAAAAATAGAAATCAGATGTATTAAAAGAAAAGAGATGGAAAAAACGAAAAAGCATAAATTTAATTTTGACATAATGAATTCTTTTTTAGCAATTTTTTCATTGGCCATCGCCGTAATTGCACTACTCAGTGTTACTAAGGTTAAAGGATTTGAGGATTTGCTAAACAAAACATCAGAAAATACGCTAAAGTTAAATGCTATGATAATAGAGTTAAAAAATTAAAATTCACTTCAACAGAAAAGTATTGACAATAATAATTTTGAACTATATGAATTAAAAAAACAAACTAAAACTCTATTAAATTTACAGGAATCTAATGCCAATCAGTTGGATCTGCAAAAAAAAGAGGATAGGTCTAATCTAATCGGAGATTATTTGATTCTTGAAAGCATATATTGGAAAATTGCAGATTTAAAAATTATTCCTGTACTTTATAATAGTGTTTTTATTAATGAATCATATAGGGAACAAACAATTCAATATCTACAAGATTTAAAATCTCTCATCAATGAAGGAATTACTACTAAATTATTGAAAATGAATGATAAAATTTATAGCCAATGGTGGGTTTTTTCTCAACAAATTGATCATACTATTAATAATCTTAATGATACAGCTTCACTAAATCCATTAAAAAAATATTATAATATTCCAGTAAGAATTGGATGGACTTTAAATGGCAAAATCTTAAGTAAAAAAGAGCATGACTTGGAAACCCTTGAAGCTTTCAAAGACTATTTAAGAACGTTTTGGATAAAAGGAGCTACGCCTATGATAGAGATTAAGGAAATGCAGTATTATCGAAATAAATATATAAAATTATCAAATTGCGGTCATATTGTTACAGAATAAAAACTGCTGCTAGTCTTGATTGTTGGCAACAAGTGGTTGTAACTTTCGTACAATTTTTATATCTTTGTAAAAAAAAGGCAATGAACTTAAAAGAAAAATATATTATTAGCTTGATTAAATCGAAGATCAAAGAAAAAGATCCCGATGCTGATATTATACTTTTTGGCTCTCATGCAAGAGGTACAGCAAATCAAGACTCTGACTGGGACATATTAATTCTGCTTAATCTATCAAATGTATCAAGAAAAATTGAACAGGATTACAGACATCAACTTTTCGATGTAGAACTTGAGATCGGCGAGCCTATATCAACATTTGTATATTCAAAATCTGATTGGGAAACAAAACATTCAGTTACTCCACTTTATTTTAATGTATCAAAAGAAGGAATTAGAATATGACTGGAAAAATTGAAGATTTACTCAAATATCGAATAGAAAGAGCGTATGAAACACTTGCAGACGCTCGCTTATTAGCAGATGGCTGCAGATGGAATTCATGCATAAACAGATTGTATTATGCATCTTTCTATTCCGTTAATGCTCTGCTTTTGAAAAACAATTTCAGAACCCACACTCATAATGGTTGTAAATCTAAATTTTTTCTTGAATTTATTAAAACCGGCATTATTGACAAAGACTATGGGAAGCTCTACTCTGACCTATTTGACTGGAGGCAAGAAGGGGATTATGCCGACTTTATTGCATTCGATCAGGTAACCGTAATTCCATTACTTAACCAGACTGAAAATTTCATAATAGAAATTGAGAAGCACCTTAAATAACCCACCCGAAACGATAGAATAAACAAAATTACACAGTATAAATCCCAAACAAAATCTAAAATAAACTTTGTTTTCTGCTGATAAATATCTGGAAGATGCCCTGAATAAAAGGAAAAGGGAGGGTTCATTTCGTTCGCTGAAAGTTTTGCAGGACTTGGTCGACTTTTGTTCAAACGATTATTTAGGTTTTTCTTCGACAGGTTCGCTGCGTGCAAAAATTCTTGAGTTTAATCATAAACAACCCAAGCATGTATTTGAAGGATCAACGGGATCCCGCCTGTTGTCAGGTAATTCAGCAGTTGCAGAAAGCCTTGAAACTTATATCGCTTCGTATCATGATGCTGAAGCGGCGCTGCTTTTCAATTCAGGCTATGATGCCAACATCGGCTTGTTTTCAAGTATTCCTAAAAGAAATGATACTATTTTATACGATGAGTTGGTTCATGCTTCCATCCGCGATGGCATTCGCCTGAGTTATGCAAAAGCTTATTCTTTCAGGCATAATGATATTAAACATCTGAACGAAATTATTAAGCTGGCAAAAGGAAATGTTTATGTCGCTGTTGAGAGCGTGTATTCCATGGATGGCGATAATGCTCCACTCGCAGAATTAGCAGCTTTTTGTGAAAATCACAATGCAAATCTTATCGTTGACGAAGCCCATGCAACAGGTGTTTTCGGATATCAGGGCAAAGGATGCGTGTGTGATCTGATGCTTGAGGGAAAGATATTTGCAAGAGTTCATACTTATGGAAAGGCAATGGGAACGCATGGCGCAGCAGTTATTGGAAGTAAATTACTGAAAGAATACTTAGTGAATTTTGCGCGGTCATTTATCTATACAACAGCATTGCCTTATCACAGCCTTATTGCAATAAAATGCGCTTACGACTTGCTTTCAGAGAGTGATAAAATGATGAATTCTCTTCATGAAAATATTAAATTTTATTCCAGACTGGCTGTCAGGAGCGGGAAATTGAATGTTTTAAAAAGCACAAGCCCTATACAATGCATTATCATTCCCGGTAATGAAAAAGTTTTAGCTGCAGCACAAAATATTCAAAAGAAAGGATTTGACGTGCGTCCGATCATGAGTCCTACCGTGCCTGCCGGCAAAGAAAGATTAAGAATTTGCATCCATGCTTTTAATACGGAAGAAGAAATAAAAGGACTTGTGGAATCAATAGAAAGGTCGTTGTAGCAAATAAAAAGAAACTGTTTAAATTTATTAATTTGATTTTGTTATGATATGATAATTTTCCGGAAAATCAATTTGATTTCCCCTGACCCTAAAGGGTGCAAATTGATTTTCAACACACCCTTTAGGGACGGGGTAAATGTTGAAAATCATTACCCTGTATAATATTGTATTAAAATTTAAACAGTTTCTTTTTATGAAAAAATATTTTATAACAGGAATAAGCACCGGAGTGGGGAAAACTATTGTATCAGCAATATTTGTTGAAGCATTGAAAGCCGATTACTGGAAACCCTTGCAGGCAGGCAACCTTGAATGCAAAGATACAGATGTTGTGAAAAGCTTGGTGAGTAATAATATTTCAAAATTTCATGCTGAAACATATAAATTCAAAACGCCTGCATCTCCTCATTATGCTGCAGAACTTGAGAATATTGTAATTGATCCTGATAATTTTAAAATTCCTGAAACATCCAATCACCTGATAATTGAAAGCGCCGGTGGGTTGATGGTCCCTTTAAATAAGAATTTTTTGATGATAGATTTAATTAAAAAATTTGAAACCGAAGTTATTCTTGTCTCTCAAAATTATATTGGAAGTATTAACCATACTTTACTTTCTGTTGAAGCGCTGAAAAACCGCTCAATTCCAATTAAAGGAATTGTTTTCAACGGTGAAAGAAATGAATCTTCGGAGAACTATATTCTTGAATATACCGGAATACCTTGTGTTTTAAGAGTAGAACAAGAGAAAAATATTAATAAAAATAC
>JBBAAT010000165.1:0-6588 GCA_041658145.1 Bacteroidales bacterium
TGGGGGGGGGGTGGGGGGGGGGGGGGGGGGGGGGGTAAATGCCCTCTTTGAGTAATGTTTTTTCATAACTTATGTTTTTTAATGAAGTTGCAAAGATAAGAAAATAAAAATGGGAAGTCAAGTGTTTCGTCAAAAAAAGGTAAATAATATTTTGATGTGTTGAGTTTAAAAACAATTAATAGGAAAGCACTTTTAAAAAATATATTTGCTTGCCCTGAAAGGGCTAAAAATACTAACGCAGGGTGTAACCCTGCGAAAAAAAATAAGATACGGAATCAAAGCCCTGAAAGGGCGTAATAATAAAAACCATGTCTCAATCACTTGCTAAAATGTACGTACATATTGTATTTAGTACAAAACATCGTTCAAAGATTTTGATACCGGAAATTCAACCCAATTTATATGCATACTTTGGCGGTATATGTAATAATATAGAATGTAACCCAATAAAAATTGGTGGTTATCTTGACCATGTTCATATATTATGTTTACTATCTAAAAAAATTGCCTTGATAAGTTTGTTACAGGAACTTAAAACCGGTACATCAAAGTGGATAAAGACACAGGGAAAGCGTTTTGCAGAATTTCATTGGCAAGATGGATATGGCACGTTTTCCGTTAGTCCTTCGCAAACTAATATCGTTGCTGATTATATTACGAAACAAATCGAACATCATAAAAAAGTATCATTTCAAGATGAATACCGTGCTTTTCTCAAAAAATACAAAGTTGATTATGATGAAAGGTATGTATGGGATTAACTCTTTCGCCCTTACAGGGCTTGGTATTGGCGCGCTTTGTTTTATTCGTAGGGCGTTGCCCTACGTTAGTGTATTTATACCCTTTCAGGGCTATAATACTGAAAACTTTTTAATTGTCAGGAATTATTTCCAGCGCATCAAAATAATATTTAGCCTCAAAAAAGGCAAGATTTCGACAATTGTTTTGTTGTTATGTTATTATTAGGAGAAATGTAAATCAAAGAAAATCAAATACTTAAAAATAATAAATTTTAAAAGTGGAAAAAGTTATCAACAAAGTGGGAGAAAGTGGTAAAATGTGGAGAATAGTTTTGTAAATTTGTTGCTCGAAAAAATCCCATAATAAAATGACGAACCTGATTGGAGAATTTGAATGTAAGATTGATGCAAAGGGGCGCTTTATGCTTCCGTCTGGTCTTAAAAAACAGCTTCCGCCTGAAGTTCAGGATAGGTTTGTGATAAACCGTGGTTTTGAAAAATGCCTCGTGTTATACCCGCAGAATGTTTGGAAGACCATTAGTGACGAAATAAACCAGCTAAATCTTTATAATAAAAAAAATCGTGATTTTGTAAGATATTTCTATCGTGGCGCAACAGATATGATGTTAGATTCGGCAAACAGGCTATTGCTGCCAAAGCAATTAATTGAATATGCCGGAATCGACAAAGAAGTCGTGTTATCTGCCTTTTCCAACCGTATTGAAATTTGGGCTAAGGGAGCATATAAAACCTTGCTGACAGACGAACCTGAAGATTTTTCCACACTGGCAGAAGAAGTAATGGGTAAGAATGATAACAGGGACAATAAAAATGAGCTACCATGAATCGGTTTTGTCTAAAGAAAGTATTGATGGGCTTGATGTAAAGCCTGATGGGATTTACGTCGATGTTACATTCGGAGGTGGGGGGCATTCCAAAGAAATACTGAAAAAACTTGAAACAGGGAGACTTGTTGCTTTTGATCAGGACGAGGATGTTTTGAAGAATGCTTTAAAGGACGAAAGGTTTACTCTGGTGAATGCGAATTTCAGGTTTTTGAAAAACTTTCTGATGTATTATAAAGCATTGCCTGTTGATGGAATAATAGCAGATTTGGGAATTTCATCTCATCAGATCGACGACCCTGATAGAGGCTTCTCTACAAGGTTTGATTCGGAACTCGACCTTAGGATGGACAGAAAAGGTAAGTTAGATGCAAAGGATATTCTAAATGATTATTCCTCCGAAGAAATTAGCGCTTTGTTTTTTAAATATGGCGAAATGCAAAATGCTAAAAGGCTTGCTAATGCTATCGTTCGGTACAGGAAAGATAAAAAAATTCATACAGTTCCTGATCTGAAAAATGCGATCGGAAAATTTGCAAAAAAGGGTAAAGAAAATAAATTCTATGCAAAGGTTTTTCAGGCATTACGAATAGAAATAAATAATGAAATGGATTCGCTGAAAGATATGCTGTTGCAAAGTAAAGAAGTTTTAAATCCGGGAGGAAAATTAGTCGTTATTTCTTATCACTCTCTGGAAGACCGGCTCGTGAAGAACTTTATGAGGGCAGGTAATTTTGAAGGCATTGTGGAGAAGGATTTTTATGGTAATGAAATAACACCATTTAAAATGATCACCAGGAAACCGATTGTGCCGGGACAGGATGAATTAGATCGTAACAAACGCTCCAGAAGCGCCAAACTCAGAATAGCAATAAAAAATTAAATGGCATCAAACACTTTTAATGAACCTGAAGAAAAGGTAAAAGAGCCTGAGGATGTACAGGAACGTCCTGAGAAAAAAAATAAGAAAAAGAATTTTTCGGTACTAAAAGGGATACAGAGTGTACTCGATGGTACTATTCTCACAAGGGAAAAAGTAGTAAAAAGCCTGCCATTTATGTTTTATCTGACATTTCTGGTTATCCTATACATTGCAAACCAGTATTACTCAGAAAAGAAAACTATTGAAATCGAGAAAGTAAAGAAAGAATTGAAAGTACTAAGGTCGGAATACATTACTACAAAATCGAAACTGATGGATGTCAACCGGCAGTCAGAAGTATTAAAAAGGACGGAATTATACGGAATTAAAGAATCACTGATACCGCCGCATAAAATTTTTGCTGAACGTGATACAACAAAAAAACTAAAAAAACAGATACGCTGAAATGGAAGTGAAGAAAGACATATTGTGGAGAGTGTATCTCGTGTATTTATCTGTGTTGATCTTTTCTTTTTTCATCATCGGAAAGGTGGTTCATATTCAGTTTGTGGAAGGAGATACCTGGAAAAAAAGGTCGGATATGCAAACATTAGATACTATGAAAATTGAAGCCATCCGTGGAAACATCTATGCTGCCGACGGAAGTTTGCTTGCAACTTCAGTTCCGATCTTTGATATCTACTGGGATTCGCAGGTTCCTTCTGATGATCTATTTAATGATAAAGTGGATTCCCTTGCTTATTGCCTTTCAAATTTTTTCAAAGACAAGTCGAAGTATGAGTATAAAAAGTTATTATCCAAATCAAGGTCGGATCAAAAAGAATATGTACTTATTAAAAAATCAAGTTTAAATGACGAAAACACTCAAATATCATTCGAGAAACTAAAAAAAATAATGTCATTTCCAATATTCAGATCCGGGAGAAACAGAGGTGGATTGATTGTAGAACAAAAAGAAAAGAGGGTTACACCATACATGAAGCTTGCCCGCAGAACCATTGGTTTCGAAAGAGAAGGAATTTTTGTAGGTCTTGAGGGCGCTTATACTAAAAGACTTGAAGGAATAAGCGGCATCAGGTTAAGAAAGAAGATTGCCGGTGGAATATGGATGCCAATGAACGAAAACGAGATTGAGCCGCAAAATGGAAATGATGTTATTACAACAATTGATGTTGATATTCAAGATGTAGCTGAGAATGCTCTGATGAAAAATCTCATTTTGAATAATGCTGATCATGGTTGCGCAATTCTGATGGAAGTATCAACCGGCCACATCAAAGCAATAGCAAACCTTACACGAACTTCGGAAGGAGTATATGATGAAAAATACAATTATGCCATAGGAGAAAGCACCGAGCCTGGTTCTACATTTAAGTTATTTTCAATGGTAGCGGCACTCGATGATGGAATGGTAGATTTGGATGATATGGTCAGTATCGGAAAAATAAAATACTATGACAGGGAAATGAAAGATTCCCATATTAACGGCTATGGCCCGATAACAATAAGAAAAGCATTTGAAATATCTTCTAATGTTGGCATATCACAGGCAATTTTTAAAGCATATGTAAGCAATCCGAAACGCTTCACCGATAAATTGTACAGCATGCGCATTGATCAGCCACTTGGTCTTGATATTGGCGGTGAGGCAATGCCTGTAGTTAAAAATCCGAAAAATAAAAGCTGGTCGAAGCCTACTTTGCCATGGATGGCTATCGGGTATGAAGTAGCGTTAACTCCTTTACAGATACTTACGTTTTACAATGCCATAGCCAACAACGGTAAAATGGTAAAGCCTCTGTTTGTAGGCGAAATTCGAAAGATGGGTAAAGTTGTGGATTCTTTTAAAACGATAGTACTGAAAGATTCTATTTGTTCTAAGGCCACTGTTGCAAAAGCAAAGTCTTTACTGGAAGGTGTTGTGGAAAATGGCACAGGCAAGAACCTTAAAAATCCTGTTTATAAAATCGCAGGGAAAACCGGTACCGCACAAGTTGCCATGAATAGCAAAGGATATGGTGGAAAGGGAAATGTTAGCTATAAAGCATCGTTTGTCGGGTATTTTCCTGCCGATAACCCAAAGTATTCATGCATCGTTGTGGTCAATAATCCTTCAAAAGGAGCCTATTATGGAGGAGCTGTTGCATCGCCGGTGTTCAAAGCCATTGCGGACAGAGTGTTTGCAACGCATCTGGATATTTCTCAAAAAAAAGATACTACAGCAATAACAGCATCTATTCCATTTGTAAAAGCAGCCAACCAAAAAGACTTGTACACTATTTATAAGAAGTTGGATTTTTCTGCTCTTTCTCAAAATCCAAATGCGGAATGGGTTTTTGCCTCTGCTGATTCAAAAAATGTAATACTGAAAGAAAAACCTATTAAATACGGCCTTGTTCCTGATGTAACGGGAATGGGACTAAAGGACGCCGTTTATTTGCTCGAAAGCGTAGGATTAAAAGTTGAAGTACAAGGTAAAGGAAAGATTGTAAAGCAATCACTTGTCCAAGAATCAGCATTTAAGAGAGGAACTGTAATTTGTCTGGAATTGTCGAAACCTGCAGAAATGGCAGAACTGATTCTTCCGGAAAAAATTGGAGCAACAGACAGCGTGAAAGTAAAAAAATCGATAGATGCCTCGAAGAATGTTAAAAATAAAAAAACTTCCAGCAAAACCAAGACAACTGATAATTCTAAAACCAATAAAACAAAGGATAGTACTAGTCAAAAATCACAGGTGAAACATACAGATACTTCTAAAAAAGACACACAAGCTAATTGATGAAATTACTAAAGGACATATTGTATAAAGCCGGAATTGAGGATGTTGTTGGCAGCACCGGTATTCCAATAAGTCAGATTACATCCGATTCACGAAATGTTCCGGCAGAAAGTCTTTTTATTGCGGTGAAAGGAATAAAAACGGATGGACACAGATATGTTGAACAGGCAGTACAATCAGGCGCTATAGCGATTGTGTGCGAAGAAATGCCAGAGAAAACAGAGAAATCAATAACCTATATCAAGGTAAAAAATAGCAGTGAAGCGATGGGATGGATTGCATCGAACTATTTTGACAATCCTTCTTCAATGCTCAAACTGATTGGGATTACAGGAACCAATGGAAAAACGACAACAGTTACGTTGCTTCATAATTTATATCGGAAACTGGGTTATAATGCGGGCCTTTTATCTACCGTATGCAATAAGGTAAACGATGAAATTATTCCATCGGCTTATACAACCCCTGATGCTATTCAATTGAACGAACTTTTGAAAAAAATGGTTGATGAGGGTTGCAGCCATTGCTTCATGGAAGTGAGTTCACATGCAGTTGTGCAGCATAGGATAACCGGACTGTATTTTGCAGGCGGCGTATTCTCTAATATTACACATGATCATTTAGACTACCATAAAACATTTGATGAATATCTGACAGCAAAAAAAACATTTTTCGATTTGCTTGGTAGCAAAGCATTTGCTCTAAGCAATGCAGACGACAAGAATGGTAAAGTGATGATGCAAAACACAAAAGCATCTAAAAACACTTACAGTTTAAAGAACCCCGCCGATTTCAAAGCGAAAATCATTGAAAACAGATTCTCCGGATTGCAATTGAATATTGATGGCGTGGATGTTTGGTTCAAATTAGTTGGAAGTTTCAATGCATATAATTTGCTGGCAATTTATGCTACTGCTGTTTTATTAGGCGAAGACAAATCAGAAGTGCTGCGATTGCTGAGCAGTTTGGAAGCTGTGGAAGGAAGGTTCGACTATGTAAGATCGTCAAATGGCATTATTGCAATTATTGATTACGCCCATACTCCGGATGCGCTGAGCAATGTATTGAGTACGATTGCTTCTGTAAGAGAGGGTAACGAAGATGTAATTACAGTGGTGGGATGCGGTGGCGACAGGGACAGCGGCAAAAGACCTTTGATGGCAAGGATAGCTTGCGATTATAGCAATACAGTGATCCTTACTTCTGATAATCCGAGATCAGAAGATCCTGAAAGAATTATTGAAGAAATGATGCAGGGAGTTGAGATTACAGCAAAAAGAAAAGTGTTGTCGATATTAAACAGAAAAGAAGCAATTAAAACAGCATGTGCACTTGCAA
>JBBAAT010000166.1:0-6558 GCA_041658145.1 Bacteroidales bacterium
TTCCGATTTCACAAAACAAATCAGTAATCCTATTTATAAACTGATGAAAAGAACGCTTCCCGGCCCCTTTACTTATATATTAAACAGTAGTAGCAATGTCCCCAAACTTTTTGAAAGCAAAAAGAAAACCGTAGGAATACGCATACCTGACAACATGATAGCCCGACAAATCGTGAATGAACTTGGTAACCCGATCATGAGCACTTCTGTAAAAGGAGACGATGACAACATAGAAACAATAACAGATCCTGAACTAATCTATGAACGTTATAAAGACCTTGTCGATATTGTTATTGATGGTGGTATTGGCGGGATAGAAACCTCTACTGTTCTCGATTGCACCAATGATGATTTTGAGATCATAAGACAGGGCAAAGGCATAATCGAAGAATATTATTATTAAACCAGCCTGCCGCGTTCAATGGTTATGGCAATTACCTGTTGTTTGAAAAAGATTTCAACAAATATATCTTAACCCAAATTATTCAAAAGAATAATTTCTGCTCCGCAGCGATCAAGATGCTGTAACGGATTTAAAGGACTATTGCAATTTAAAATGTTCTTTAAATCCAACAGCATCTATATCGGGGTTAACCAGCATGCAGCCCACATTCTGCGCGCCATTCATAAAAACTGAAAATTTTTTATGAATAATGCAGGTTGATAACTTTTGCATTTTTATATGTATTTTTATTTTTATTTAATAATTTTTAATACTTTTGCCCCATAAAACCGATTCAGCATAAAACTAAAGCTGAAAAATTAACTAAACTAAAAACCAAATCTAATTAACATGAAAAAACTTACGCTATTAATGGTTTTTTCTGTTTTTCTGGGCATTCAATTTATCTTCGCCCAAAAACAGATAACCGGAAAAGTAACCAGCTCCGAAGATGGCAGCGCTTTACCAGGCGTGACGGTTACAGCCAAAGGTGCAACAACAGGAACTTTTACCGATGTTAATGGTAAATACACCATTAGTGTTCCTTCCGGTGCAATTACGCTTATGTTTTCCTTTATTGGTATGAAAACACAAGAGGTGGAAATCGGTAATAAAACAGTAATTGATGTTAATATCGAGCCAAGTTCCACGCAACTTGAAGGTATGGTTGTTACAGCTCTTGGTATTCCCAAAGAGAAAAAATCATTGGGTTATTCAGTACAAGATTTGAAAGGGGATGAACTGGCTAAAGCAAAAGAAAATAACATTGTTAACTCCCTAAGTGGAAAAGTATCAGGGGTTCAGATTACTAATTCATCTGGTGCTGTAGGAGCTTCTTCGCGTATTGTAATTCGTGGAACTTCTTCGTTGGCTGGAAATAACCAACCACTCTTCGTAATTGATGGAGTTGCAATGAATAATACCGAATTTGGCTCTGCTGATGGTTATGGTGGTGCAAACAGAGGCAATGGTGTTGCTGACATCAACCCTGACGATGTTGAAAATATTTCCGTTTTAAAAGGGCCTAATGCTGCTGCTTTATATGGTTCTCAGGCTGCTAATGGAGTTATCCTGATCACTACAAAGGCAGGGTCTCTCAGTTCAAAAATCGGTAAAGAAAAAACTGGTCTTGGTATAGAGGTGGGTAATTCAACCACTTTTGAAAAACCTTTAAGGCTTCCTGATTTTCAGAACAGCTATGGGCAGGGTGCCGAAGGTGAATTCTCTTGGGTTGATGGTAATGGCGGAGGAATAAAAGATGGTGTTGATGAAAGCTGGGGACCCAAGCTGGATGCAGGCCTTATGATCCCGCAATACAACTCACCCGTAACAGGTGGTGTACGCGAAGCCACTCCATGGATCTCGCACCCTGATAACATCAAAGATTTCCTCGAAACAGGAGTAACTACCACAACAAATTTTGCAATTACCGGTGGAACTAAAGATGCCAATTTACGCCTTTCATATACCAACCTTAATCAGAAAGGAATGCTCCCGAATACGAATTACAAAAAGAACACTCTTGCTCTCGGTGGTTCAGCTAACGTAACTGACAAGCTGAACATATCCGGAGTGGCAAACTATGTAATGGCAAATAGTGATAACATGCCCGGAATCGGATATGATGGACAGAACGTGTTTCAGCAGTTTATTTGGGCTGCCCGCCAGGTTAATTATTCCGATCTGAAAGATTATACAGATCCTGTTAATGGATGGGCAAATCCTAATAATTTAGCAGTAACGAAATATAACTGGAACTATAACTACCATAACAATCCTTATTTCACCATGTTCGAGAATACAAATACAGTTGACAGAGACAGGATCTATGGTAATGCCAAAGTGAGTTATCAATTTTTAGAAAACCTGTCTGCCTTTGGCAGAATAGGTACTGACAATTACAGCAACCTGAATACCTCCAGAGCAGCATGGGGCGACATCGACAACCCTTATGGCTATTATAATGAATCACTTACAACATTTAAACAGGTCACCAGTGACTTCATGATAATGTACAACAGAAAACTGAATAGTGATTTTGCTATGGACCTGAATTTTGGTGGAAGCCGGATGAATCAGAACATTCACGAAATTTTTGCTTCTGCTGACGAACTGGCTGTTGAAGGTGTTTATACTATCGGCAATTCTCGGGTTTCTTCTCATCCCACAAGTTCAATCCATGATAAAGCGATCAACAGCTTATATGGTTCGGGGCAGTTGTCCTATAAAAATGCAATATATCTTTATTTGACTTTAAGAAACGACTGGTCCAGCACATTGCCTGCTGCTCATAACTCTTATTATTATCCATCAGTCAGCCTTAGCAGTGTGCTAACTGAACTTTTTAAATTTGAATCCAAAACTCTTTCGTTTGCAAAAGTAAGGGTTAGCTGGGCTCAGGTTGGCAGCGATACTGATCCTTACTCGTTATCACCAGTACTAAGTTTTGGAGATGGCTGGAATTCGAGTACAATATTCATGAATCAATTTGTACCCAACGAACTGCCAAATTCAGATCTGAGACCACAACAATGCAATTCTATTGAACTTGGTACTGAACTGAAATTTTTTATGGACAGGGTTAGCCTCGACTTTACATATTACAATCAGAAAACTTATGACCAGATCATCAGAATCCCGATCTCTGCAGCTTCAGGATATACTACAAGAGTTATCAACGCAGGTGAAATTGACCAAAAAGGTATTGAGATTACTCTTGGCCTTGTTCCTTTAAAATCTGAAAAAGGCTTCAACTGGAACATCCTCATAAATTTCGCAAAAAACCAGAACGAAGTTGTTGAATTGGCTGAAGGAGTTGAACAGTATGAATTAGGAACCTATTGGGATTTAAAAATTATGGCTATACCAGGCCAGCCTCTTGGTGCACTTTATGGAGCTGATTTTCTCCGCGACCCGAATGGTAATATAATCAATGTTAATGGTGTTCCTCAAAAAGGTGATCTTAAAATACTGGGCAATTACCAGCCTGACTGGGTAGGTGGTATCAATAATGAATTTTCATACAAGGGAATTACAGCAAGCTTCCTTATTGACATTCATAAAGGAGGAGACATTTATTCCATGACAAACTCCTGGGGCAGGTATGCCGGCGCTCTTGAAGAAACCCTTATTGGAAGAGAAGGTGGTGTTATCGGAGTGGGAGTTAAAGACGATGGATATGGAAATTACGTACCAAACGATGTTGTGGTTACAGCTGAAGAATACAACCATGCTGCCTTCACAAACAGTATTCCTGCAGGGAGTATTTTCGATGCAACTTATATTAAACTCCGTGAAGTCAGGATCGGGTACACTTTTAAGAAAATTCCGAAACTCGGTTTTAAAGAAATAAATGTTTCACTGATTGGACGAAATCTTGCAATTTTATACAGTACAATACCACATGTTGACCCTGAAACCTCATTCAACGATGGCAATGCACAGGGCATTGAATTCGGTCAGCTTCCTTCTGCCATAAGCTACGGTTTTAATATCAGTATGAAATTTTAATAACTATAAAAAGAAAAATCATGAAAAAAACACGAATTGCCGGAATTGCAGTGGTATTATCTGCATTCCTTATTATTTTCAATTCCTGTAAAAAGGATTTTGACACTATAAATCAAAATCCAAATAGTGCAGGATTAGACAAGGCTGCTCCCGATATGTTGCTTACCAGCGCTATTGAAAGCATGACCGACAGGGTGCAGGAGACTTTTTTAGGTGAAGAAATGGGAAACTGTTGGGCACAGCATGAAGCCAAAGTTCAATATACCGATGAAGATCGTTATATTTACCGTACCTCCGTTGTGAATAACACCTGGGCTAGTTTCTATGCTGCCAACGGAATGGATGTTGCGACTCTTTACAATGTAGCAGTTGCAAAGCAACACAAAAATTACCAGGGTGTTGCTCTTGTGCTTAAGTCTTATATTTCTTCGGTTTTAACAGACCTTTTCGGCCCAATTCCTTATACTCAGGCATGGCTTGGAGCTGAAAATACTCTCCCTGTATATGATTCACAGGAATCCATATACAGGGACATGATTGCAAAACTTGATGAAGCTAATACCTTGCTTGATGTTAATGGAAAAGCCATAGCCGGCGATATCCTGTACAACAATGATATCTCTAAATGGAAGAAATTTGCAAACTCTTTGAGAATGCGGTTACTGCTCAGAATGTCGGGCAGGGATGCTGCTTTTGTGACAGCAGAGTTCACCAAAATGGTGGTTACATATCCGGCAACATATCCGATTTTCGTAAGCAACGCAGATAATGCGGCTTTGCAATATCTGGGTTCTGCCCCTAACAACCATCCTATGAACGAAAATCGCAAAACCCGCGATGATCATAGGGTAAGCAATACTCTTGTTGATATGATGTGGACCAATTCACCAAATCTTGACTATCGGATTTGCATATATGCTGACCAGGATGCAAACAATACTTTCGAAGGTATGCCAAACGGACTTACCTCTTCTCAGGCTGCATCTTATAATGGCAATGGTATCAAATACACCTCAAAAGTCGGAAGTTGGTTTACCGGTGTACATAATGACGGTCTCACAGCTCCGGGAATGTTAATGAGTTTTGCGGAACTTAAATTCATCCTTGCCGAAGCAGCTTTCAAAGGCTATTTTCCAGGCATTGCCGAAAACTATTATTATGAAGGTATCTATGGGTCGTATGCACAGTTTGGCGATGCACTTGTAGCTGCTGTTGATGGTTATGGATATCTCCCAATGGCTGACGCAACATCTGATTCACTTGCAGCTGACTATATTGCCAATGATATCTATGGATGGGTTGCTGTCAATGGAATGGAACTTATTGCAACTCAAAGATGGGCTGCCACATACGATCAGGGACTTCAGAGCTGGTTTGAATGGCGCAGGACAGGATTCCCTGTTCTTACTCCAGCTATAGCCGGAATGAATGGCGGAAAGATTCCGGTACGCGTACCTTATCCTACAGATGAAGCCGCACGAAACCCGAGCAGTCTTGCTGGAGGCGTGTCTTTGTTAGGTGGGGCGGACGATCTGAACACCCGTGTATGGTGGGATATGCCGTAATATAAAATTATTGATCATAGTATTAATTAATAAAAAAACATCATATATGAAATCAGAAATTAAAGTGTTCCTGTTGATTTTTACCATGCTTGGACTCATGTTCAGCGCATGTAACAAATCAGAAGATCTTCTTACTAAAGATGCAAAAACTGGAGGATTAGTTGTACCTACTCCATCAAGTATCCCTTATAAATTAGGTGCAACCCCACAAGTTAATATTGCATTAAACATTCCGATGGGGCCTGGCATCAGCTCAATTGAAGTATATAACAAATATTTCGGGCTTGCTGATACCACTGAATCTAACCAGGTATTGATGAAAACCATTGATGTGGCATCATCAAATTCATCTGCTGATGTGGTCAAAACTTTAACCATAACCTATGCCGACCTTATCAAAGATCTGCTGGTTGAAGGTAACCCCCTTCCTACAGATGAAACGCTTCTTCCAATTGGAAACTACTGGGAATTATCTTATACAAGTGTCATGGCCGACGGACGTAAGGTAGTAAATAATGCAACCACTTCTATTGCAGTTGCAAATATTTATGCAGGGTATTACCAATGTGACGGGGTGTTCCATCATCCAACAGCAGGAGACAGAGTTATAAACGAAGAGAAATACCTCACTCCGCTAAGCGCATATTCGTGTTCTGTCTTTGCTGGTGATCTGGGAAGTGCAGGTTACTCAGTGGTTATCACTGTTGACCCGGCTACTAACCTTGTATCATTCTCCAATGGGGCGCCAGTTGCTATGATAGCGAATCCTGATTCGGTATCAAATTACGATCCTGCAACCGGCAAATTTAACCTGTTTTATTTCTATGTCGGAGGTACCGGTAATAGGGTAATAGATGAACATTACACACCTTTACCTTAATTCCATTTTTCATAAAAAACGCCTTCCGAAATGGATGGCGTTTTTTTTTGCAGTAATAATTTTTAATAATTTTTAAGGGTAAATTCCCCGCCGCTCTGCGGCGCATAAAAAAATATACCTTTGTATGAGTGAGAGAAAGCCAATATATAAGAAAATCGCAT
>JBBAAT010000167.1:0-6469 GCA_041658145.1 Bacteroidales bacterium
ATGGCCGACAGCCTCAAAAATCAATTTGGCGAAAACTTTATCATACTCCCAAACCCAATGTATGGGGATTGGGAAAAAGCAATATACGGCGGGAAGTTTCCATCGGAAGTAGAAAAGAATAAAATAAGAAAAGCTGCATTGCAAGCATACTAATACTCAGAATGGTATAAAATAGTACATTTCTTTTGAGTCATTTTATTGGTATATAGCAGCCGGTTTGGTCGTTAGTCAAGGTCGTTAGTTAATTTTTACCAATAACTGGAAACCATTGACTAAACTGGCAGCCCTGACTATAAACTAAAGACCTATTCAAAGTGTACAAATTTATCCCGTTTGCAGTATAAACCGCTAATAAGAAACTAGTCTACTGGTAGGATAAAGCTACGTAGCTTGTGCGTAATAAAAATAGTGCGAAACTTGAGTTATTAATATAGCACCTCATTCGCCGCGGCGAAAAAGATTTTGTTATTTCATGGGTAAAGATTTTTATTTTCAAATATTTTGCATAATTTTGCACTCCCAAGACAAACTAATGTCATGTCAATCCTGATTTATCGTTTTGAGATTGCTTCACCTCCTTCGTCGGCTTCGCAATGACGTCATTGCGAGGGAGGAACGACCGAAGCAATCTATGCGTCACATGATTTTTGACATGACACTAGTTAATAAACGGAATATGAACCCCCTTCCGCAAGTTAATGTTGGGATTGACAAGCGGGATACAAGTAAATTTAATGCATGACTGAAGAAGAAAATGTAACTGAAAACATAAGCGAGGTTACACAAGAAACACAGATTGAACAACAACCCCAAAAAACAGTTAAAGCCGAAACGGAAAAACCAAAAGTCCCTGAAAGCTTTGACTGGAATTCGATTGGTAAAAAATTCGACAATTACAGCCAGGAAGAAAGAAAGAGGTTAGAGGGCATGTATAACGATACCCTCAGCTCTGTTATTGAACATGAAGTGATTGACGGTACTGTTGTAGCTAAAAACAACAGAGAAGTAATTGTAAACATCGGATACAAATCCGACGGTATCATCGCATTGTCAGAATTAAGATACAACACTGACCTGAAAATCGGCGACAAAATAGAAGTTTACGTAGAAAGTCAGGAAGATACCAGCGGGCAGTTGCTGTTATCTCATAAAAAGGCCAGAGTATTGCGTTCATGGGAAAGGGTGAACAGTGCGCTTGAAAAAGATGAAATTATCCAGGGCTTTGTGAAATGCCGGACAAAAGGTGGTTTGATCGTAGATGTTTTCGGAATAGAAGCATTTTTACCCGGCTCACAGATCGATGTGAAACCTATACGTGATTACGATATCTTTGTCGGAAAGACCATGGAATTTAAGGTTGTGAAAATCAACCATGAATACAAGAATGTTGTTGTATCGCACAAAGCGCTTATTGAAGCCGAACTTGAACAACAAAAAACCGAGATCATCAGTAAGCTCGAAAAAGGCCAGATACTTGAAGGAACTGTTAAAAATATTACATCTTATGGTGTATTCATCGACCTTGGCGGTGTTGATGGGCTTATCCACATTACCGACCTTTCATGGGGACGTATCAACCATCCTGAAGAGATCGTTAAACTTGATGAGAAAATTAATGTAGTTATCATTGATTTCGATGAAAATAAGAAACGTATTGCTCTTGGCCTCAAACAGCTTTCTGCTCATCCTTGGGATTCTCTTGATCCTAACATGAAGATTGGCGATAAAGTGAAAGGAAGAGTAGTAGTTATAGCCGATTATGGTGCATTCATTGAAATTGCTCCGGGAGTGGAAGGACTAATCCATGTTTCGGAAATGTCGTGGTCGCAGCACCTCAGAAGCGCACAGGATTTTCTGAAAGTAAATAATGAATTGGAGGCAGTTATCCTTACACTCGACAGGGAAGAACGAAAAATGTCGCTTGGCATCAAGCAACTTATCCCTGATCCATGGACTAATATTGTTGAAAAATACCTTGTTGGTTCAAAGCACAAGGCAATTGTTCGCAACTTTACCAACTTTGGTATTTTTGTGGAGATGGAAGAAGGCGTTGACGGCCTCATTCATATTTCTGACCTCTCATGGTCAAAGAAAATCAAACATCCTGCTGAGTTTACCAGGATAGGAGAGGAAATAGAAGTTGTAGTATTGGAAGTAGATGTTGAAAATCGCAGACTCAGTTTGGGACACAAACAGCTTGAAGAAAATCCATGGGATGTGTTTGAAACTATTTTTACCATTGACTCCATTCATAAAGGAACAATTGTGTCAGCTGTTGAAAAAGGTGTTGTTGTCGCGCTTCCATATGGTGTTGAAGGTTTTGCACCTCTTCGTCATATTGTGAAAGTAGACGGTATCAATGCAAAAGTGGATGAAACTATTGATTTCAAAGTGATTGAGTTTTCAAAAGAAAACAAAAAGATCCTCGTTTCTCATTCCAAAATACATCAGGATATAATGGCTGCTGATAAGGAAAGCGAAAAAACCAAACAGAAATCAAAAGAAAAGTCTACTAAAAAAACTGTGAAGGAGATCAAGGAAAATCTTGAAAAATCAACACTTGGCGACATAGATGCTCTCGCAAACTTAAAAGCCGATATGGACATGTCGGAAAAAGAAGTAAAGAAACCGAAGGAAAAAACAGCGAAAAAAGTAGTGGAAACTTCTGAAATTATTGAAGAACCGACAGTTGAAAACATAGAACCGGAAAAAGAAACGAAGAAATTAAAAGAGAAAATGGTGAAAATGGAAGAAATTCCTGAAATTGCTGAAGAACCTGTGGAAAACATAGAACCGGAAAAAGAAGCGAAGAAATTAAAAGAGAAAATGGTGAAAATGGAAGAAACTCCTGAAATTGCTGAAGAACCTGTGGAAAATATAGAACCGGAAAAAGAAACTAAAAAAACAAAAGAAAAAACGGCAAAAATTGAGGAAACCCCTGAAATTACCGAAGAACCTACAGTTGAAAATATAGAACCGGAAAAAGAACAAAAACAACAAGAAGAATAGCAGGGGATTTTTGGCATCTTTCAAAATCACAGAGAAGTAGTTTGCAATTTTTATTGTCGTATTGTTATATTGCTAAATGGTTATATTGTTATATGGCTATATGGTTGAAAATGTGCATAAAACAATTTAACCATCTAACCATTTGACCATTATTTCATGTAGTAAGCAAAGTCAAATTGTAAACTGAACAATGAAAAATGCTGGATTTTTTTGTTAAAAAATCAAAAAAATATCATAAATAAATATTTTTATATACATTTGTCATAAATAACCATTTAATTAACCTAAAAATTTACGCTATGATTAAAAAAATACTATTTACAGCAGCTTTTGTTATTTCAGTGGTAATCATGTTAAATGCGCAACCATGTACTCCTGGAACGTATACAACACCTGGAATTTATCCTGACTCAGCTACAAATTTACCTCATGCCATTGCAACAGTAGCTTATTCTACAACCATGACAGCTGTAATTCCCCAGGATACATTATACATGGGAGCGACAGTTCCTATTGACTCTATCGGTGTTACCAGTATAGTTGGCTTGCCAACAGGGTTTAATTACACACCAAACTCTGCAACCGGTTACTGGGATGGAGGGACTTCGGGATGTGTTTTAATTTCTTCTTCTTTAGGATATCCCACACAACAACAAGTAGGCATATACCCTTTAAAAATATATGTAAAATCTTGTGTAACTATTTTGGGTAATCCTCTGTATGTTCAGGATTCAGTTTTATATTATAAAATTATTATTGATTCATCCAATGCCGGAATTACTGACATGAACAAGGGAAAGTTCAATGTATATCAGAACACTCCGAACCCGTTCTCATTAAAAACTACAATTGAGTTTACATCCCCTATTGCAGAAATATTTCAGTTTACAGTATATAATCTTCTTGGAGAAGTTGTTTACAAACAGTCTGTAAATGCTATTTCGGGAGATAACAAGATTGAATTTTCCGCTTCAGATCTGACTTCTGGAATTTATATGTATAAATTAAACAATAAAACTCAAACAATAACCAGGAGAATGATTATTGAAGGGATGTAATGTCTTTTAAATTAACCATCTTAGGTTGCAGCTCTGCTACACCCACATTATACAGGCATTCAAGCGCTCAGATACTAAATGTAAATGAGCGTTTGTTTTTAATAGATTGCGGAGAAGGCGCCCAGATGCAGATGCGTAAATTCAAAATTAAGTTTCAGCGCATCAACCATATTTTTATAAGCCATCTTCATGGAGATCATTATCTCGGGCTAATAGGGTTTCTCTTTACCCTTCATTTGCTGGGCAGAACAAAGGAAATGCACATTTATTCCAACTATGAGCTCAAAGAAATCATCGATTTGCAGTTGAAAATTTCCGGGACCACACTGTTATATCCCTTGATTTTTCATCCTATAGATAGTACAAGACCTGAAGTTCTTTATGCTGATGATCATACCACTGTTTCTGCAATTCCTTTAGACCACCGGATTCCGACAGTCGGATTTTTATTTATTGAAAAGCCAAAAGAAAGAAAGATTAAGAAGGAAGTCATCGCGAATATGGATATTCCTGTTGAAGAATATAAAAAAATTAAAGGAGGAGCTGATTATTCCGATAAAAACGGGAAACTATATAAAAATGCAGAATTAACGCTTGAAGGTCCGGTGCCTGCATCGTATGCTTATTGCTCCGATACAGGTTACTCTGAATCATATATCCCATTGATCAAAGGTGTCGATCTGCTGTATCACGAAGCTACATTTATGCATGATAAAGAGAAAAATGCAAGAGAAAAATTTCATTGTACTTGCGTAGACGCGGCTACAATAGCTTTAAAAGCCGATGCAAAAAAACTCATGTTAGGCCATTATTCTGCCAGGTACGATGATCTGCAGCCTCTTCTTGAAGAAGCAAAGAAAGTTTTTGAAAACACAATTCTCGCGGAAGAAGGGATGGTTTATAATATTGGAACGAACTGATTATTTTTTATGAACCGATGTTACGCACGGTTAATAGATAATAGAAAAAATAAGTATCTATTCGGGTTGTCTGAAAATTTTTGATAATCCATTTTATACCAAAACAAACCAGGTTTTAGGTTGAAAGGTTGCGCAGCTTGTTTGGTTGATGGTCTTTGGTTATCGGGTTTTTCCCCATATACTTTTAACTTTTTACCAAACCAGTTGCCCAACCCATTAACTCTACACCCGAACAGTAACTTGCTATTAGCTATAAGGACTTTTGCGTAATATGAGTTATGAATAAAAACTGTACACTATGATACTAATTGCCGACAGCGGAGCAACAAAAACCGATTGGCGACTTGTATATAGTCGTCAGGATATACGGTCATTTCAGACAAATGGATTCAATCCGTATTTTGTGGATTCTTTGCATATTAAAGACGAAGTTGATAAAAAACTTGTACCATTCATTAACAGCAAAAACGTGAAAGAAATATTCTTTTATGGTGCAGGTTGTTCTTCATCGGAAAAATGTATGATCGTGGAGGATGGACTTATTCCTTTATTTCCTGATGCACGGATAAAAGTCGAGAACGATCTTTTAGGCGCAGCCAAGTCTTTATGCGGCCATCATGAAGGAATAGCCTGCATTATGGGAACGGGTTCCAACTCCTGTTTTTTTGATGGGAAAATAATCACAGAAAATGTGCCCTCCCTGGGCTATTTATTGGGCGATGAAGGAAGCGGCGCTTATATTGGCAAAAGATTATTGAAGGAGATTTTAACATTTGTTGCTCCATCAGAAATCAGGGAGTTGTTTGTAAATAAATTCAACTATAACAGAGAGGATATCCTGACGCATATTTATCAGCGCCCTTTTCCCAATCGTTTTCTTGCATCATTTACACGGTTTATTTCAGATAATATCGGGCATCCCTATATGCAGGAAATTGTAAAAGATTCGTTCCGCAATTTCTTTGATAGCCAGGTGCTGAAATATGCAAGGTGCAGGGAAGTGCAGATTTGCTGTACGGGTTCGGTTGCATTTTATTTTGCAGAAATACTGAAAGAAATTGCCCGTGAAAAAGGATTGGAAATAAAGAAGATCGTGAAATCGCCGATTGACGGCATCACAGAATATCACTTGATAGACCTGGAAAAATTTTCCGCAATAAAATTCTCATCCGACATGGAAGAATGAAACTTGATCTAATTCTATACTTTGCGTTGGATAAATTATTGCATTTTTATTTTGGTAATCGGTAAAAATAAGTAATCGGTAAAATCGGTATTCGGTAAAATTGGTAATCGGTGATCAGTGTTCGGTGTTGAGTGGTCGTTTGTTGCAAACTTTTTACGTATTCCATTTCACTTACCAATTACCGACTTACTGATAACTGATTACCGGTCACTGATTACCTGTTTGAAAAATGTGTAAATTTATCTCGTCTTTAGTATAATAGAAACTGACAACTGAAACTAAAAATGCACGAACTA
>JBBAAT010000168.1:0-6441 GCA_041658145.1 Bacteroidales bacterium
AAACCAGCCGCTCAACCTTTCAACCTAAAACCAGATTTCTTTCAGTATAACCTATACCTTTATACCTAAATAGTAACGTTATTTTTATGTTTAAACGAAATTGTATTTTTTTATTTCTACTTATTTCGCTTGTGAATTATGCGTTTGCTGTTGATTTTGATGTACGTCTTTTTAGCGGCTCAGAGTTGAAAATGGTTAAGATCACGCCTCTTTCAGGTAAATATGTTATTTATAATGACAATAAAAAGATAGCTGATCTTTATAAAAACAATTCTGTAGAACTTACTATAAAGAACGAAAAAATCAGTATTACCAAGCAAGGGGAGTCCCTTGGCTTATTCTCAACACTAATTTTTTCAGCAGAAGGATTTTTGAACACCTTCAAATTAAAATCAATAGAGCCTGATATCAAAGAAAGAGTTTATGATGATGGTATTAAGATTTCGGTTGAAAGAGGTTTTTTAAAAGTAATCAACAAAGTGGAGTTAGAGCATTATGTGGCCGGAGTGGTGGAATCAGAAGGAGGAATTAAAAAGAATCTTGAATTTCTGAAAGTGCAGGCCATCATATCACGTACTTACGCAATCAGCAACCTGCGTAAGCATATAAAAGAGGATGGTTATAATTTTTGCGACAATGTGCATTGTCAGCTATATAAAGGCAGGTGTATCAACAGCTTGATCATGATGGCAACATCGCAAACTGCAGGAGACATTATTATTGATAAATCGAACAAGCCGATATCTGCGGCGTTTTTTTCGAACTGCGGCGGGCAGACAGTAAATTCCGAAGATGTGTGGTCTATTGCTACTACTTACCTGAAATCTGTGAAAGATACGTTCTGTCTGAATCAGTCACAAGCAAAATGGGTAAAAAAGATTGCCACAAAAGTATGGCTCGATTACCTGTCTTCAAAATTTATGTATCCTGTTACTGATTCAGCTATGGCTTTAGAAGCCACAACATTTACACAAATTTCAAGAAAGATAAATTTTGATGATAATCCAAATATCCCATTGAAAACAATTCGTAATGACTGGAAATTAAAGTCAACTTTTTTCAGTATTCAAAACATTGGAGATACACTTATTTTTAATGGAAGAGGTTATGGGCATGGTGTAGGTTTGTGCCAGGAAGGCGCCATGCACATGGTTGACATTGGTTGGACATTAAAAAAAATCATCAATTATTATTATACTGACGTAACAATTATTAATATTTCAGAATTAAAATCACAGTAAATTATTCGCCTTGAAGAATATCTGGAATCAATTACCCCTTCTCCGAATATTAATACCTTTCATAGCAGGAATACTTGCTTCGTTTATGTTGGATATCGATCTGACAGTATCGCCAATTGTGTTTATTTCGTTTGCTATATTTATCAACCTTCTTATTTTAAAATATAAGAAGATCATTCGTCATTACAGTAATAGATGGATATTTGGATTGTTTGTGAATATCTTGCTATTTCTGTTTGGGTATGAAATAACAAACAGTAGTAATGTAAAAAATCGCCTCTCCGATTTCAGTCATTCCCGGTCAACTGCTGATACGGTAATTGCAACTATTTCTGAGTACGTGAGCGAAAGAGATAATTCATACAAAGTAGTTTTGGAATTTGATGCCGTTAAAAGGAATGACAAATGGATACCTGTCAGCGGAAAAACCATGACTTATTTTGCAAAAGATAGCCTTGCAAAAGAATTGCAGTATGGCGATCAGCTTATCATTGCTGCGAATTTTACCGATGTAAGAGCGCCACAAAATCCGGGCGAATTCAATTATAAGCGATACCTTGCCTTAAAATCCGTGCATACGCAAGGATTTGTGAAATCAGGAAAATGGTTAACCCTGAACCGTGGAAAAGGAAACATCATAAAATCTGTAGCGCTGAAAATCAGAGAAAAATTCCTCAGGATATTTGAAACCAATAATATCACCGGCGATGAATATGCTGTGGCAGGAGCGCTTATATTAGGATATACGGATAAAATCGATGCAGATTTAATCAGCGTTTACCAGGGAACAGGAGCCTTGCATATATTGAGTGTTTCAGGTATGCATGTCGGTGTGGTTTTTATTGTTTTGAATTTTCTGCTGACATTTCTCGACAGATTTAAAAGGGGAAAATATATTAAATCGGCGCTTCTTATTCTGTTAATCTGGTTTTATGCTGCTATTACTGGTTTTTCGCCTGCGGTGAACAGGGCTGCAGCTATGATCACATTTGTAATTGTCGGGAAAGCATTTGGAAGGAACACGAATATTTACAATACGCTTTCTGCTTCAGTATTGTTGCTGTTGATCATCGATCCTCTTCTTATTGCAGATGTAGGTTTTCAGTTGTCGTATATCGCAGTGCTTGGTATTGTGATGATTCAGAAAAAGATATGCAAATTATGGGTGCCGGGCAACTGGCTTCTGACCCAGGTATGGATGATAGTTTCTGTTTCAATTGCCGCACAACTTGCCACATTCCCGCTGGCAATGCTTTATTTTCATCAGTTCCCTAATTATTTCCTTCTCACAAACCTTATCGTTGTCCCTTTATCAAACTTTATTATTTATTGCGGGATGCTCGTTTTGTTTGTATCACCGTTCGGTTTTCTGGCGGAATTGTTTGCAAAACTGCTGGTATATATGGTATATGGACTTAATCAATCCATCCGTTTTATTGAAGGGATGCCTTATTCTGCTATTAAAGGAATACAGATAAGTCCTATGGAAACTATTCTTCTGTATCTCGGAATGATCTTTCTTATTTATTATTTTATCAACAAAAGAAGCCTGTTTCTGAAGTTGGTATTTATTCTTGCCATCATATTTTCATTATCTGTTGCCGTAAAAAGTTATTATTCTGCAAGGCAAAAAAACATTATTTTTTACAGTATAAAAAAAACATCTGCTATGGATCTTATTGATGGCAGGGAGCATGTCCTGATCAGTGATTCAGCGCTTATACAAAGCCCTAAAGATATTGCCATGCATATTCAAAATAATTGGTGTGGCATGCATCTGAAAAAACCGGAAAATATTTTTAAAAAAAAATTGAACAATCTGAAGTTTACCTTTAATAAAAATTCACTCTTTATTTCAGGGAGGTTTATCCAGTTCTATGATAAACGTTTTGCATTGGTGGATGAAAAAAATTATAGAAATACAACAGATAACCCTGTGCCTGTTGACTATTTAATTATTTCCGGTAATATCAAAGCTGAGATCGGTGAATTATTGGACTGCTATAAGCCAAAAATTATCATCATTGATTCTTCCAATTCATTATGGAAATCTGAAAAGTGGATAAAAGAATGTGCCGAACTGAATATTCCCTGTTATTCGGTATTAATATCAGGCGCCTTTGAAATTAGCATTTGATAAAATTGTTAAGGCACCTCTAAAAACCTCATCGTCATTGCGAATCGTGCGGGAAATGAAATGGGAAGTACCGCAGGTGGGGTATAATGTGCTTAAATGTTGAGATTGCTTCGTCGTTCGCCGCGGCGAACTCCTCGCAATGACGTCATTGCGAAGCCGACGAAGGAGGGTGAAGCAATCTTAATACGTAGAAATAAGTTTAACATAACACTAAAAATAATGTTGCAAAAAAGTTTTTCATAATGAAATAAATATACAACAAACATACATGAATTTTCCAAAATACACAAAACCCTTATGAAAAAAAATCATGTATGTTCATGAGCAGGCTTTGTGTTGCGGCAGTGGGAGCGAATAACAAAAAATGTTTGTCTTTTACAGAAGAAATATAAGCATTTTACTTTTTACCAGATGAGATACTCATCAATGTTTTTTAATAATAAAGTGATAATTTTGTTGGAAAATCTGGATAAATTTGAATTTGTATTAAAAATTGTTTAAATTTGAAAATAAATACGAAATAAAACCAATAGTAATACGCAGACGTTATACACAAAACACAACTAAAATTTTAAACTATGAAAAATAATATTTTACAATTTTTAATAATCGCTGCTTTCTTTGTCATTATTGCTCCTGCAATAAAAGCGCAAACCAATGTAAGCGGCGGAATATATTCAAACACAACATGGACATTGGCAAACAGTCCATACATAGTAACCGATACGGTTGTCGTCTTTCCCGGTGTTACACTTACTATTGAACCCGGCGTAACAGTGAAGTTTGAAAATAATAAACTATTGGAAATAAGACAGGCACATATTATTGCAGAGGGAACAATTACTGATTCTATTACATTTACAAGTAACTCTGCTACTCCAACACCCGGAATTTGGTCTGATATTTATTTATATTATTGCCCTGATACCATTAAATTTAGTTATTGCAATTTTAAATATGCACAGACGGGTATTTGGGGAAGTGGTGATACTCTGACTATTAAGAATTCAAATTTTAATTATAATAATTATGGTATAAACGGTAATTCATTAAAATTGGATTCATGTAATTTCAAGAATAATACGGTCGGGATTGGAGTTTGGGATGTGGGAATAATAAATATGGATAATTGTAATTTTGAAAATAATACAACTGGGGTTTGGGTTTGGTATGGGGAAATAATAAATATGGATAATTGTAATTTTAAAAATAATACAACTGGGGTTTGGACTCAGGGAAATTCTCCAACTGTTATATATATGGATAACTGTAATGTGTCAAATAATCAAATCGGCATAGATGGTGGTAATTATTTTTCAACAATAATAAATAGTGTTATCGATTCCAATAGTACTGAAGGGCTTATTATAGGTGTATATGGTGGGAATGATACGATTATTAATTGTGAGATAAAATATAATGGAATAGGATTATATGATAAAAGTGCATTTACTACAAATTTTATCACAAGGAATGTTATTGAAAGTAATAATATTGGAATAAAATTAGAGTTTGGCGACAACATTTTTTGCAATAAGATTTGCAACAACATAACTTACGATTTATATTATAATACAACTAGTAATACAAGTATCCCTAATAATTATTGGTGTACAACTGATTCTTCAATAATCGCTTCCGGAATATATGATGGTTATGATAATATAAGTTTGGGTCTTGTCAACTTTATGCCTCTTGATACTCTTCAATGTTATTTAGCAACAGGAATAACTGAAGCTGTAAGTTCACTAGTGTCCTAACATTATAAATTGAGTTTTAGTTGATTGCAATTTAGTTCTTTGAAATCTTGTAGATAATAGTCGTCAAACAGTTGTTTTATGGGGATTTTGTCTATTAACGAGAAATTCAAAATCTGTAATATTTCGTAATTCGTCTGTTTCAACTTTAACTTCTCTTTCATAATTGAAATTGTAAGGTATGCAATGATTGCTGAATAAATTTGTATTCGTACTGCATTTTCAGAATACCCCCAAAATGTTTTTATTCTTAAATGCTGTTTAATCCATTTAAAGAATAACTCAACAGCCCAACGATGCTTATAGAGTAGGGCTATTTTTAGAGCAGGTAATCGAAAGTTGTTTGTAATAAAATCGAATTCATTATCTGTTTCTGTATCGTAATATTTTATTCTCCGAATTTTTTCAGGGTAGTCTTTTGCAGAATAATAATTGTTGAGCATAATGGTTTGGTCGCATTTTATTCCTTTTGATTTATTAACCTTTGCTGAATATAATCTGCGATAATTCATATTATCCTTAGCTCGCGTGACAAAGAATGCTTCGGCTTGGCGAATAACATATAGTCGTTCAAAATCAATGTATGCTTTGTCAGCAATATAAAATGCACCAGCTTCATAAACTATTTTGTCAAGAAAATTAACATCATGCGTTAAGCCATTTGTGATGTCAATAAAAGTTGGAACATTAGCTTTAACATCAAATTGTGTATGCAATTTTACAGCCCCTTTCTCCTTTCTGAATTTTGCCCACCAAAATATATTCAGGCATAAATCAACGGTAGAAGAATCAATGGCATAAACATTTCCCTTAATGGTTGGAAGAACATCTGAATTATTCTTACAAAGAATTTTTGCCTCTGCAATTAATGTATTTGCAAAGTCTGCAAATATCCTCCAATCACGATTTTCATTTGCGTAAGCTAAATTTGATTTCGATAATCCGGTTCCCATTCCCAAATGATACCATTTATTTCTTTGTGCAGTAAGTCCTACTGCCAAATCGGTTAAACTATCACAATTAGAAAGCTGTCCGAACATCATACACATCAATTGATGCCAACATGTGAAATGAAGAACTTTATGATTACCTTTGTATTGATCAACATATTTATTGAAATCGTTTGCTGAAAGGAATGAAGCAATTTGAGAGAAAACATATTTTCCTGAATTCATTGGCTTTTAGCACCAAAATTACACCAAGAAAGAGGTTATCAATTCAAATCGTTTGAACCTTCAAAAATGCTACAACCATTATCTATCAATAATTTCAAAGAACATTAACATAAAACGTTAGGACGTTAGTG
>JBBAAT010000169.1:0-6359 GCA_041658145.1 Bacteroidales bacterium
TCTTTAAACAATTTTTATAGTTATGGCATACCTGAAATGTCCTTTAAAACTTCTGATGCACATTCAGGAACTTATGCCTTAAGATTAATAAGTCAAACAGCTACAATACCACCACCTCTTGGAACAGGTACATTAGATACTTTGGCAGGTTATGTATTTCTCGGAAGTGCTGATATGGACAATCCCGGCATTCCATATACCGACCGTCCCATATCAATGCAAGCATTTGTAAAAGGGACTATCATTGCTGGTGGTCAGGCATATTTAATGGCTACACTTAGCAAATGGAATACTACTACTCTTGTAAGAGACCAAGTTGGATTTGCTATGTATTATACGAGTAGTTTTATTACAAATTACACACAAATATCAGTACCGTTTAATTATAGTCTGCCTGACATTCCAGATACACTTGATATTAAAGTTATGGCAGGGGATGTAGGACCTGGAGGTATAATAATGCCCGGTAATGAATTTTTTATAGATGATATTTACTTTACATTTCCCATTGGTATAAATGAGAAAAGTAAGGACAAACTAAGTATTAATATTTTTCCTAATCCCACATCTGATAAAATTACAGTTAGCAGTTTAGAAAAAATAAATGCCATTGAAATATACAATATGCTTGGTGAGAAAGTTTATACGATAAACAATTTCAAACAACAAACATCAAACAAAATAGACCTTTCTAACTTTCAGAAAGGAATTTATTTTATAAAAATTTATGACGCAGGAAAAATTTATACAGAAAAAATTGTGATACAGTGAAGACCTTTTGCAAATGACAGAAAAGGAGACCAGCCCATAACTCGTATCTGCTTTCAGGATTATTCTTCACCTTGCCGGATTTGTTATTTGATTTTATTTATACTATGAAATATGATCACTGCATTCTCCGATGAATCTTTTATGAAAGAAGCGCTGAAAGAAGCACAGAAAGCTTACGATGCCGGCGAAGTGCCTATCGGCGCCGTGATTGTATGCGAAAACAGGATCATTGCAAGGGCTCACAATTATACGGAGCGGTTGAATGATGTTACCGCTCATGCCGAAATGCAGGCATTTACTGCGGCAGCTAATTATCTTGGCAGTAAATATCTTGCCGAATGTACTCTTTATGTTACAATAGAACCATGTGTAATGTGTGCAGGAGCGTCGTACTGGACACAGATCGGGAAAATTATTTATGGAGCAAAAGATGAGAAAAGAGGCTATTCAAAATACGCTATTAACATTCTTCACCCTTCCTGTGAAATCAAAGGCGGTGTGCTTGGTGATGAATGTGCTTCAATATTGAAGAAATTTTTCCGAAAAAAAAGAAAACCGACATCTTAAAAAACAATACTCAATCATCAGCGCCAGATTTTGTGCGCAAGGTATGTATCCCGAGCAGGCGGTATGTGGGGCAGAGACCAAGAATACTTGTAAGAGCAAAAACAAAAGCAAATACACCAAGTATTATAGCTCCAATTCCTTTTATAACACCTGTAATTATAAAAATAGCAAAAGCAATTGCAAGCACCGCCCTTATCACCCTGTCCACTGTTCCCATGTTTCTTTTCATACACTCTCCTTTTTTATTTTGCAAAATTACAATATCGTGTTATGAAAGTCAAGAACTATATACTTTGCGTTGGATAAAAATCATTACATTTTTAATTTTGGTAATCGGTGAAAATCGGTAGTCGGTAAAATTGGTAATCGGTAGTCGGTGATCCGTGTTGAGTGATCGTTTGTTGCAAACTTTTTACGTATTTCACTTACCAATTACTGATTACCGAATAACTGATTACCGGTCACTGATTACCTGTTTGAAAGAATGTACAAATTTACCACGCGCAAAGTATAATATAATCAGCGGGTAACAATCCTTGTAAGTTTTTCCGCATAATCTTTTTTTGCTCTCATTAATGCATTATGTTTATTCTGCAGGATGATATTATCATCGCTTTTTGCATTCTTCAGCGCATCCATGTTTTCTACAATCATATTGTCGACTTTTTTAAGTTTTAGTGCATAAATATACGACAGAACCGATTTTTTCAAATCTACTTCTTCCGAGCTAACCGATATGCGGTGCTTTTTATGCCAGTTGCCGCTTAACTGGTAAGGATTAAAAAGCAATTCAATTGACATGGCGCTTTTAGCCTGGTCGGAGTGATTAACAAAATGTTGTGCGTCAGGAACAGTACCTTCATTAATAAGTTTTGAATATTCATCTAATATAGATTGAAGAACCTTATTCTGGAAATTCATTTTATCGCGGTTCAGTTCCATAACAATATAATCTGCTAATTGTATTTGTGTTATGATTTTTTCACCGTCTTCATCTTCCGCATCTACATTTATTGAGAGTGTTCCATAATTAAGCATAAAGCTTATAAGTCCTTTTTCCTGGCTTTCGGTAGTTTCCTCTAAAATCTCAAATTGTGGTTCCGCTATGAAATCAGTAGCTTCAGGTATTCCTTGTTCCTGAGCAATTTCAAAAGATTTTTGTTGCGCTTTTTTCCCGCGTAGTTTATTTAATTCATTATGGAGGGTTTGTTCTGAAATTTTCATAATGCCCCCGCATTCCCTGATATACACAGAACGAATGATAGCATCGGGGATTAGGGCGATAGTGCCAACAATCTCCTTGATCAACCCTGCTTTTTTTATAGGATCATTCGCTGTTTCTCCAACTAAGAGGGTTGTTTTAAAGGTTATGAAGTCGGTAGCATGTTGTTGAATGAAATCGCGCACCTCGGCCGGGCGGTTTTTTCGCACAAAGGAATCGGGGTCTTCGCCATCGGGGAACAAAACAATTTTAACATTCATCCCTTCGCCGAGTATCATATCAATTCCGCGGAATGATGCTTTTATTCCTGCTTCATCTCCATCATAAAGAATAGTGATATTTGGAGTATAACGCCTGATCAGTTTGATCTGCTCAGTGGTGAGCGATGTGCCTGAAGATGCTACAACATTTTCAATTCCGGACTGATGAAGCGAAATAACATCGGTGTAACCTTCCACCAGGAAACAGTTGTCGTGTGCGATGATAGAACTCTTGGCAAAGAAAATCCCATAAAGCACATTGCTTTTATGATATATTTCCGACTCGGGAGAATTAACATATTTGGCTTTGGTCTTATCTGTTGAAAGAGTTCTTCCTCCAAAACCAATCACTCTTCCCGAAAGGTTATGAATTGGGAACATCACCCTTTCACGAAACCTGTCGTAATACCGGTTATCTTTCGAAATGGTCAGTCCTGTGTTTACAAGATATTCTATTTTGTAGCCGTTTTCAAGAGCTGCTTTAGTCAAACCATCCCACGCTTCAGGGCTATATCCGAGTTGGAATTTTTCGATGGTTTTTTCATCGAATCCTCTTTCTTTAAAATAGCTAAGCCCAATCGCTTTTCCTTCATCGGTTTTCATTAAGGTTTTTGAAAAATACTGCTGTGCAAAAGCTGTTACATTTATTAAGCTTTCTTTTTCGCTCAGCGCTAGTTGCTGTTCAGGAGTTTCCCGTTCTTCTTCAATTTCAATGAAATATTTTTTTGCAAGATACCGCAGCGCTTCGGGATAAGAGAAGTGCTCATGCTCCATCAGGAAATTAACGGAATTGCCGGCTTTACCGCAGCCAAAACATTTGTAAATGCCTTTGGGTGCGGAAACGGTAAAGGAAGGAGTTTTTTCATTGTGAAAAGGACAAAGCCCGATCATGTTAACGCCTCTTTTTTTCAGCGTAACAAAATCACCTATCACTTCCTCTATCCGTGCAGTTTCGATGATGCTTTGTATGGTGTCTTTGTTGATCAAAATGTGATTCTTTGGTTTTTGCTAATGATTGTGTTGTAGTATTACTGAAATTTTTACTATAGTTTTTAGAGTTACTACGTGATGTTACGCATTTAATTTTTTATATATTAGTGTCACTCAGAGCCGGACATAGCAAAGATTTGTGGGTTAGCGTCCGTGTCGAAGAGTGATTACTTGTGGTCGACTTCGACACGCTTCTCCTTCCTCTATCGCTTCAGGAGAATCGGCTCAGCCTGACCATTAATTTAGTAAGCATTTGTTAATTTTGCGTAACACTAGTTACTATTTGAAATGATATCCATTGTATCCAATGCGATAACCAATTCTTCGTTAGTGCAAACAGACATCACTTTTACTTTGGAGTTTGGTTTTGTAAGAACCGCATCTTTACCTTTTAATCCGTGATTCTTTTCAAAATCAAAATCAATTCCGAGAAATTCCATTTCTTTGCAAACGCCTGCCCTCACGTCAAAATCGTTTTCGCCGATTCCGCCGGTAAAAATAACGAGGTCTATTCCACCCATAGCTGCCGCATAAGAGCCGACATATTTTTTTATCCTGTAAATATACATTTCCATGGCCAGCTTAGCCCTGTGATTGCCTTCTTCTGCAACTTTCCAGATGTCTCTCATGTCGGACGAGATGCCGGAAATACCAATCATTCCGCTAACCTTATTAATAAAATTATTGGCTGCCTTGGTGTCCATATTTTCTTTTTCCATCAGGAACAATAAAGCGCCAAGGTCAAGGTCGCCGCACCGGGTTCCCATGATCAGGCCTTCTACCGGCGTAAACCCCATTGAAGTGTCGAAGGATTTGCCATTTTTGATGGCAGCAATGGAAGCCCCGTTTCCTAAATGACAAGTGATGATCTTTTGGTCTTCGTATTTTATATTTAAAATTTCACAAGCTTTCTTTGAAACAAATCTGTGGCTGGTACCGTGGAATCCATATCTTCTCACTTTATATTTTTCGTACATCTCATAAGGTAAGGCATACATATACACATAATCGGGCATCGTGGCATGGAACGCTGTATCAAATACTCCGCATTGTGGAACTTCAGGGAGAAGTTTTTGCATCGCATAAATACCTTTCAGATTTGCCGGATTATGCAAGGGCGCCAGATCTATACATTCCTCCATTTTATCAATCATTTCCCGTGTAATGAGAACGCTTCCAATAAATTTTTCACCGCCATGAACCACTCTGTGACCAACAGCAGTAATCTCTTTTTCATTTTTAATCACTCCGTATTCAGGATGCATTAATGTTTTTAAAATAAGGTTGACTCCAATTTCGTGGTTTGGAACATCCTGAATCAGTTTGTATTCTTTTTTCCCTTTTGCCTGATGTTTCAATTTACTGTCTTTAATTCCAACTCTTTCCAATAAACCTATCGCCAGTACCTCGGCATTATTTGCCATGTTGAGCAATTGATATTTTATTGATGAGCTTCCGCAGTTTAAAACTAAAATTTTCATATATACTTAAATGTTTTCAGGTGAATATCCTTTTTTTGCGGATTATTCCGCTGCAACAAATTTAGAATTAATTATTATGCGCCGGCTTTTTTTTGAAAAAAAATAATGATTTTTCTGTATTGTAGACGTGGCAAGGATTACAGGCATTATGAAATAATCAGGGAATTTTGAAGAATTTTCAGTTAATGACTCATGTTACGCAAATATAATAAATCCCGCATGTGCGGGACTAAATTTAGAGGTCAGGCAGAGCCGTCCCCATTTCGGGACGTGTCGAAGCCCGACCAATACATAGTCACTCTTCGACACGGACGCTAACCCACAAATCCATGCTATGTCCGGCTCTGAGTGACACTAACAAACAAATATATAATATGCGTAACATCAGTTAATGATTTTTTTCAGAATATATGTTTCTGATTGATATAATTTTAAAATTTTCAAAGAGTCTTTGTTTAAAATATCATATACAATCAGATCATTATATTTCGGCTCCATGTATATCGTCCGAAAAATAAACATATCTGTTTTTTTTAAAAAAAAAGAGTAATATTTTCTTTGCTCTTTTTCATCGAAATAATTTTTTTTGTAAATTCTTATGAAAGAAGTGTCTTTGTTTTGTAGTTGTTTAAAAGAGTCCAATTTTAATTTGAGTGAAACGCTGATAAAAGAAAGATTTTTACTTTTTGTAGCCTTATTTAATGCAATATCAGATCCTTTAATATGCGAATACTTATAAAACTGATCACTAACGTCTTTTGTAACAGGATTAATTAAAATTTCGTCTTTATCCAATTTTAAATGTTCTTCGTAAGCAAACTTCAAATCCCTGCCTGACTGCATCACGCGGGCAGGATTACTACTCTGCTTATAGTTTAATAAAAAAACGATGAGCACTATAATAAGGATAGATAATGCAATGTAAAGAATATTTTTTTTCATGACAGGATTAATAATAAAAAAAGGAGTAAACGATGTTACTCCCTTTTTTGATTGAATTTATAAAATTATTCACCATAAACAATTATGGTTTTTTTGGCGAACAAGCCCAACACATTTTCTATTTTC
>JBBAAT010000170.1:0-6351 GCA_041658145.1 Bacteroidales bacterium
TTCCCCTTCAAGAAGATTGAAATTTTTCAGCTTCATGTTTACTGCATAAAAATGGAGCTGTGAATTTTTATACATATCGGGGGCCGAATAAATTTCCAGATTCGGATATTCCGGACAGTAACGGTATGTTTTTTCTCCTTCTGCCACATATTTCCCAAGTCCAACAGCTAATATCGCAAATCCGTCGTCAGGCTTCATGTATGAAACCGGATAATAATTGTAGGATTGCGCCACACCGCTGATGTGCGGATAAAAAGTTTCTTCATACGCCGAACCTACTAATTCCTGTATGATCACCGCCATTTTTTCTTCTTCTATTTTGTAATTAATTGCTTCAAAATAGGCTTTTGCTGTTGGTGAAAAAATTGATGCAAATACCAATTTAATTGCAGTCATCATTTGTTCGAGACGAACTTCAATTTCAGGATGGTTATTTGGCAACAGAAAAGTATCGAAAATTCCTGCAAACGGCTGCATAAGCGAATCTTCGAAAAGACCAGATGAACGGATAGCTAAAGGATAATGAACAATTTTTAAATACCTTTTCAATTTTTCAACCAGTGTTTCGGTCAGTTTTGCTTCTGCAAATTTTCTTTTGATTTTATCGTAATCCCTTTCATTGTATATCTTATCACGCAGCTTATTGCTTTCGATAAAGTATTCAAATTCATCTGTGCCTATGATAGAAGTGATCGGAGTGCGCACATTTATATCGGGTATCAGTTGAGAAAAGTCGAAATTATATATCAAGGTACTTATGAATGCAAGTCCGCGTCCTTTTCCTCCTAATGAGCCTGTTGCAAGGCTTACAATAGTTGTTTCGTCAAGTATTGCCGATTCATCAAAATGTACGACTTTGCCTTTGTTTTTTTCATACATACATTGCTGAATTACATCCAGTATGTACAAACGCAATTCATGGGGGTTTTTAAAGTCGCTTACTTTTACAGGTTTAATTTTTTTCGACAGTTGTATCTCTCCCCTTGCCATGAACCAATTGGAGAAATGGTTCCGTTTAGCATGGAACAAAATGGATTCTTCAGGAATTGTCTTCAGATGGGTTTCAAATTCTTTCATCGAATGGGCTACTGCAATTTCCCCTTTGCCTTCACTGTCGCGGTATATAAAGTTTCCAAATCCGAGGTAATAACTGATAAAACTTTTTATGTCCTGTAAAAGAGTATCGGAATTTTTGTTTACAAAGGTAGCTTTAAGCCTGCGAGCATTCGCAGCATTTTCTGACTCCGACGATTGAAAAAGAACAGGAAGATCGGATATTTCATTTTTTACATATTCCGTAAGTTTTAAACCTGCAGTTTCATCCAGGATCCCATCTTTCGCATATTTCACATCTGTAATAACACAAAGCAGGTATTCTCTATATTTATCAAAGTATTCAAGGGCTTCTTCGTAGCTTGAAACCAGCACAATCTTTGGCCGCGCCCTCATTCGAAGAATCTTGTAAAAGCTGTCGTTATTGACTTCTTCAATCAGGCGTTGAGTTTGTTCAATAACAATAGAATAGAGAATCGGGAGAAAACGGGAATAATACCGGGCAGAATCTTCCACCAATAAAATCACCCTCACTAAACCAATTTTTGTATCATTATCGATATTCATCAAATCTTCTATGTACTTGACCATAGCAAGGAACACCTTGCTGTCGCCGTTCCACACAAAAATTTTATCAATACTGGTTAATTTCCTGTTTTCAAAAGTTCCTGCATCGCTGTCGTTATTCAAAAGCAGAAGTATCGGTATGTTAGGGTATATCTGCCTGATAATCTCACTGAGTTGAACAGGTGTATTCTTGTTGAGTCCCATCATTAAAATAACAAGATCATAATGATGGAACTGCAGTTTTTCAAGAGCTTCTTCGGGCGAGGAAATGCTTGTTATTCTCGGCACAGAAGAAAGATTCAACTGGTAATATTCTCCGGAAATCTGTTCAAAAAACCGTCCTTCTTTTTCAATTATATATGAATCGTATAAACTGGCAACAAGAAGAATTTCCCTGACCTTATAAGGCATCAGATCGTGGTATATATCCCTGTCGGAATTATGTTTGTTCAGAAACTTCTGCAAGAGCTGCATGCTCATGCCTGAGGGATGCTGTTGTTGCTTCTCCGGCTGCCGGACATTATCCTGTATTTGTGCAACTTTTAGAAGGTTTTTACCAAGAAGGGTATTCATGTATCCGGAAATAAGTACCGCCATGTTATTAATGAGGCGCCTTTCTTCTTTTGTGAAAGGGCCTTCATCCATAGCGGGACACTTTTTCAGATAATATATTTCAATTACACCTTCCTTATCATCATTAGTTTCAAACATCCTGCGTTGTACCCATTTTGTCTCTTTAAAATTGGAAGTAATGTATTCTTTATTGTTGTATTTTATCCGTGCAGTTGTATGTTTAGGATACTGCCATGCGTCAGGCAGTATGGAGCATATTTCCTGCAGCATATCCTCAATGGGTTTATTTCCCTTGAGAATGGCTGATGCCTGGTTAATCGCATTTAATTCCCTGAGACGTTCTTTCTTTTCAAAAAGAATTCGCCGGATTTCTTCATGCCTTATATCTTCCCTTTGAAATATTAAATCATCCATTGATCTATAGTTTGCTACCGTGCGTTCAGAAGCACGTTAATTCACCCGTAATAAAGTTTACACAAATGTACAAATTTATTTTACATCATTCGTTCGCATGGAAGCAAACATAATTTGGATGGAACTCTGTCTTTTTAGGTACTTTTTTAAAAGTTATCTCGGCTTTGTGAATTTTATTCCGCTTACTTGCCAGTATTCGGGGCTTGTTGCATCAAAAACAGATTTGATATATTTCTTTACCTCTAATTGTATATCATAAAGACCGGTACCGGCATTGTACAGGATTTTATTTCTGTTAATACTTGCATTGCCTAATTGGGTTGCGGCATTCACTATTGCAGTATTGGCGATTTTTAACGAAGCAAGCAAAGTATTCAGTGCGGGTAGTTTCAGATCCGTTTCATTGGGAGCATAGAGTGGCTCGCTTTTTAAAAGGGTTATTAGTTTGCTGAAATTTTCAATGCGATTATCAAAACTTATTTGGGAAGCAGAAATATTAACCGGCTCCGAAGAGTTGAGCGTGGCTCTTCTGCCTTGTATTTTCCCGGTAATTATTTTTGCGTCTTTTACCACTTGCCGGCTTGCATCGGCGCTATCAAGTGCATTTAAAATTCTTGCAACTAATTTGCTCAATGGAGCGAAAGCAATTTCTCTTGCATTGGTTGCGTTGTCGAATAATGTAAGAGCCGTATAGACTGCTGTTAAACTATTTTTTGCATTGGTGAAAAGTGTATTCAATGCAGGTAGTTTTATTGAGTCTTTAGTGGGATTGTAAGATATGCCGTAACAAGTAACGTATGAAATTACAAATCTGAAATTAGCCACATTTGTTGCGTGTCTTCTTTCGTTTGTCAAATTCATAAGTTAACCATTTTATTTAGAGTTTTTGGTATAAATTATACGGAAATAACAATTCCTCTATAGTGATTCCTGATTTATTATTTTATCATTGTTGTATTCGCATAATAAAATAATTTTCCCGTCCGGATTATACACTTCAAATTTCCCTTCTTTTTTATCATTAATATAGTTTCCCAAACACCAGAGTACACCGTTTTCGTGATAGGATTTGTATGTGCCATTTAATATTCCGTTTTCGTATCGGAACTCGGCAGCTAATTTTCCGGTCTTATAATATTCATACCAGATACCAGTCTTTCTTTCTTCATCATCATATTGTCCCTCTACCAATAAGACACCGTCTTTTGAGTATTCTTCGTGTTTTGTTAATATATTCTTTTTCATCTGTATATAACAATGTCTGTGGTTGTTCCTGTCATGTAACGTAGTGTATAGGGGCTTGTCAAGGTTAATTAGAGTTTGTTCATAAAATCATAGATACTGATTTTAAAACAAGGATTAACGATTTCAGATTTTCAGTTACTTCTAACCTTGCCTACCGGCAGGCAGGAATCATCATTCGTTAATCGATATTCAAAATATTGAACATTATATACAAGCACTAATTAATTTGACATAAGTATCTTCTGTGCTTCTTCTTTTTGATAGTCCATAATATATGGAATACCGCTGACTTCGCTTGCTTCTTTTGTTAAGGAAGCAATATCATTTCTGGAGACATAAGATAAAGCGAATTTTCTCGTACCGGCCATTAGTTGTCTTAAGCCCTGTGCAAGACGTTCATAATAAGTATATAAACCGATAGCACCGGTTGGTATTTGCTCAAACTCATTATTTCCAAGTTTATTACGTAATTCATTAGCGGTAACGAATATCTGGTCTATGGAAGCACCGAATCGTTCTACATAAACCGGTATCTGATTACTCTTTACAGCATTACCGATTGTTTTACCTACCATAGCAGCAGCAATAGGACCTCTTGCCATGCCTATTAGTTTGACATAAGGTGCGCCTAAGGCAAGTCCTTTGAAAATTTGATCTTCAAAGGTAAATCCGCCGGCAAATTCTATTGCAGGAAAGTATTCGCCTTTATCTGCCAGTTGCTTGACATAGCGATAAGTTAAAGTATGTAATTCAACAGGCGGAACACCCCATTCATTCATCATTCTCCACGGGCTCATGCCTGTTCCTCCGCCGGCGCCGTCAACAGTGAGAAGATCCAGTTTATATTTTGAAGCATATTTAACAGCTCTTGCTAAGTCAGCAGGACCATAAGCACCGGTTTTCAGGAATATATATTTTGCACCTGCTTTACGTAGTTCTTCAATTCGTTTTGCGAAGCCTTCTTCTGTAACCATACCTACTCTTGAATGGCGTTCAAATTCGGTAAATGCGCCGCTTTCAAAAGCTTTTATTATATGAGGATCTGTTGGATTTGGTAATACAATATAACCACGTTCCTGGAGTAATTGGGCTTTTTTCAGGTCTTTTATTTTTACTTCACCGCCGATATTTTTTGCTCCCTGTCCCCATTTTAATTCTACACATTGTACTCCAAGTTCTTTAATGGCGTATTCCTGATTGCCTAAACGGGTATCTTCAACATTTGCCTGAACAATGATTGCCCCATATCCATCTATCTGATGATCCGTAAAAAGTTTAACTCTGCGTTTCAGGTCAACTGTATCAACCACCTTTCCGTTTTTAATGACAGCTTCCGGATCCATACCTACCACATTTTCGCCGATGGTCAATCCTGTACCGGCTAATGCAGTACCAATGGCAAGTCCTTCCCAGTTATTTTTTGCTACATTAGTTGACCCAATACCAGGTATCATAAATGGTAACTTGAATTTTATACCATTATCATGACCGAATTTAACTTCGAGGTTAACATTCGGGAAAATAGCTTTATCGCTGTCTGCATCAATACCATGGGCGCCTACAACTCCACTTAAAATATTAAAGTGAGAATAATCAACCGGGAATTTTTTTTCTCCGGCACAAGTTATTATTCCAAATGGTTGCGGATATAACACTTCGTGTCCGCGATAAGCCGATTTGCCAATTTCGCACATTCCAATGCAACCGTCAACGCAGGTTACACACATACCACTGGTTGGAACTACAGAACCTTCTGTCCTGTTTTTGGTCAAAGTTGCCGCTGTGGCATTTACTTTTGTTAAACTCATAATTTATTTCTCCTTATTATTTTAAAATTATTATATTATTTAATTTCTTTTTTATCCACAACTACACATGTTCCGCAGTCCCCTTTCAATCCCATCCAGCAGTTATAATTGTCATTTACTTCAATACACGTAGGTTGAAGTGAATTTTCACATCGTCCACAGAGTACGGTTTGCGGGTTTGCACCTTCACACCTCAATGTACAGGCTGGACAGATGTATATGCATCCGCCACATCGTCTGCATTCATCAGAATTAATATCAAAAGGGGTGTTAATTTTAAGTTTATTACCTCTGTTTGAGAAACCGATAGCACTGGCTACCATTTGTTCTTCACACATCCTTACGCATAATCCGCAATAGATACACTTGTCCCATTTCGGAGTAAATCTGACATGTTGCAGTCCGATTTTTGCAGCTAAATCCTGTAATATTTTTGATGTGGGGCATCGGGCAATCAGTAATTCAAGTATCATTTTTCTTGCCCTGATAACCCGTTTTGAAGCTGTACGGATTTTAAGCCCGTCTTCTGCAGGATAAGTACAAGATGTAACTAGTTTTGCATTATTGCCTTCGCCTATTTCAACAACACATAAACGGCAACCACCCCAGGGAGTGAGACCTTCGTTGTAACATAATGTAGGTATTTCTAATCCCAGAAATCTCGCTGTTTCTAATATTGTCCAACCTTTTT
>JBBAAT010000171.1:0-6318 GCA_041658145.1 Bacteroidales bacterium
AATCACAGAACCCCTATAATAAGAAGAGCTTCCCTGCACGCTGGTAATACGATGAGCTATATATCCTCCGGTGCAGCTTTCGGCTGTTGCCAGTGTTTTTCCCTTTCGCATCAGGAGCTTCCCGATGATCTGCTCAATAGTGTCGGCATCATAACCATAAATATTTTCGGATATCAGTTCCTGAAGTTTCAACACTTCTTCCTCAATAGTTTTTATCAGAACATCCTTGTTGCTTCCCCTTGCTGTGAGCCGCAGTTTCACAATACCCGGCGATGGAAGATAAGCGAGCCGGATATTTGACGGAAGAGCATTTTCCCATGAAGCGATCTTATCAGCAAGAAACGACTCCCCCATGCCCTGTGTAAGGACAGTTTTATGAACTATAACATCACCTTTCATTCTTTCTTCAAGCAAAGGGAGAATAGAATCTGTCATCATAGGTTTCATTTCAAAAGGAACGCCCGGAGTAGCAATAAATATTTTCCCATTCTTTTCGAACCATAAGCCGGGCGCAGTTCCTTCGGTGTTACGGATTACTTTGCATCCCGCAGGGACCTCTGCCTGTTTCCTGTTTGTCTCAGTAACGGATAAGCCCTGCCGGCTGAAAATGTCAAGAATATCCTTGTAAATGTCTTCATTAAAAATGAGAGGTGACTTAAAAAATTTGCAAAGTGTTTCTTTTGTAATATCGTCGTTTGTGGGGCCAAGCCCTCCCGTAAGCAAAATTACATCCGCAAGTCTTTCGGCTTCGATTAGTGAAGCAATGATCTCTTCTTCTTTATCCGGAATAACATTTATTCTGATCACTTCAATACCAATTGCATTAAGCTGTTCAGCCATCCAGGAAGCATTGAAATTGGTAACCTGCCCTATAAGCAGCTCATCGCCAATATTTATAATAATTGCTTTCATATCCTAAATTTATTGTGTAAAATTAAATGATTTGCACGGAATTCTGACTCTATGTTATAATTTCGCCAAACAGATGCCATGCTTTCTTTAATTTATTCGTGTGGATTGAGGCGAAGCGAACTATTGAATTTAAAACATGGAGATGCAGATTCGAGACGAAATCTTTTGATCATAAGGAATGCGAACCCAAAACATGGTTATTTGAGGGGTGGCATGAAGGTGAAGAATATTATGAGGTACCGCTTACACGAGGCCGTTAAAACCTGTCTGCCGCCAAGCAGGGAAGAAATCTGTCGACTTGCATTTTATTTTTTTTGTAAACTGCGAAATCTTTAAAAGTTATTGTGTAAACCGAGCTTATTTGGACAGTAAACGCAACTAATTTTCAATTTTGTAATGTTTATTTGCTATTTTTGGACAGTAAACTCAACTAAAGAAATTATTATGAAAGCAAGCAAAATAATCCATAAAAATGAAAAACGTATTAAGATTGATTTTCCTTTTAATCAGGAAATGGCATCTAAACTAAGACAAATACCAGATGCCAAATGGAGTAAAACTCATAATGCATGGCATATACCATATAGCAAACCGGCATTTGAACTTTTGAAAAACTTATTTCCGGAAATAGAATATCCGCAAAAAGTTTCTTCTATTAAAACAGCCACAAATATTAGTTTACCTGATAGCTTGAAAAGTCACGTTAAGCATAATTACCAAAAGCCGACGGGAGTTTCTGTTATGGTTTTAGGCAGAAAAATAGCAATTAAATTATCAAAAAATGAAGTAGATACTCGCTTTATACTTGGCTTGCGATATAGCCGCTGGGATGGTAAACAATATTGCTGGACTGTACCCAATTATCCGGGAAATTTAGATTTGATAAAGGATTATTTTAAGGAACGAATTACCGAACTAATTGTTCATGACGAAATTGAAACTACCACAAAAGATAATATTCAAAGAAAAATTGGCAAAAACGATTTGTTGATTATTAAGACTACATACGGAAGGCTAAAAGTAATTTTTGGATTTAACAAAGAATTGACAAATGCAATAAAAAACATTCCTTATTACATTTGGAACGCGCAAAATAAATGGTGGAGTATTCCTTTTGCCTATAAATTTTTAGAAGAAATTAAAACCATTGCGAATGATCAAAAGCTGCATTTAATATACGAGGAAGAAGAAAAAGATGATAATAAAAAAACACGTATTTCTCCTTTCGACATTCCAAATTATCGCGCCTGCCCTGATGAATACATATTGAAATTAAAAGAGTTGAGATATAGCGAGCGAACAATAAAAACGTATAAGGGATTATTTGAAGAATTTATTAATTTTTATCATAAATTTGAAATTAACAGAATAGACGAATCAATGATTACAGCCTTTTTGAGGTATCTGGTAATAGAAAGAAAAGTATCAACATCGTATCAAAACCAAGCCATAAATGCAATAAAATTTTATTATGAACGCGTACTGGGTGGTCAACGTAAAGTATATTTGGTAGAAAGACCCCGAGAAGAAAAAACGCTACCAATTGTTATGAGCGAAAAAGAAGTAGGCGCTCTGCTGAAAGCAACAGAAAATATAAAACATAAAGCTATTTTGATGCTTGCATATTCTGCTGGACTTCGCCTGAGCGAACTGATAAACGTAAAGTTAACCGATATTGATTCAAACAGAATGCAAATTAGAATTGAGCAAGCTAAAGGAAAAAAAGACAGATATTCTTTATTATCAATAAGGCTATTAGAGGTATTGAGGAAATATTTCACTTCATACAAACCCAAAGAATGGCTTTTTGAAGGAGTTAGCGGAGGGCAATATTCTGTAGGAAGTATTCAGTCAATAATGAAAGATTCGACGAGAAAATCGGGAATTAAAAAGAAAATAAGCGTGCATACTTTACGCCACAGTTTTGCTACACATCTATTAGAAAACGGAACCGATTTGCGATATATTCAAGCTTTATTGGGGCATGCAAGCAGTAAAACTACTGAAGTTTACACACACATTACAACAAAGGGTTTCGACCAGATAAAAAGTCCGTTAGATAAACTGGATAATTTTTAGAAATAAAAGTATGTAATTAAAGATTTTTTTTTAAGTTTGTAATGTTATTAGAATAACTCATTTTTAAGATTATTTTTATAACAGAAATAAAAATTAAATTAACAAAACGATAAACAACCTCCTATAGATGCAACAAATAAACAAAATTATAAAAGGCTATTTTTTAGCTACTTGTAATTTTACTGAGTTCCAACTAAGGTTGAAATAAACGTGACTGGTTGCGTTTATCGGGTTGTTATGGGCAAGTTTAAAAAACGACATAGCGGACACGGACAGACAAGAGCACCGACAATTGTTTAGCACTTTTTGACAGTGCTGACTGACAACAAAAATAAAAAGTGGAGACCAGAACCCACTCAAAAAACGGGGCGAGACCGAAAAGCCAAACGAGTAGGACATAAAAAAACTACTATGAAAAAGATTCTACTCTTAGCCACATTTTTAATCTTTACTTGTTATGCTTGTGCACAATGGCAATTAACCTCCTGTCCTTATAATACAAGTGTTAATTGTCTTGCTTCAGATGGGATAAACCTATTTGCTGGCTCTAATATCGCAGGAATGTTTTTATCTACAGATGAAGGAAGCAATTGGACAGCTGTGAATAATGGTTTGCCAAGTACTACTTTAAGTGTTACTTTCGAATCTTTAGTAATAAGTGGAACAAACATTTTCGCAGGGATTTATGGTGGTGGCGTTTTTTTATCAACTGACAATGGAAGTAGTTGGACTGCAGTCAATAATGGTTTAATAAATATTGGTGTCAATGCATTAGCCATAAGTGGGACAAATATTTTCGCGGGGACTTCTGGTGCTGGTGTGTTTTTATCTACAAACAATGGAAGTAGTTGGACTGCGGTGAATAATGGTTTAACAAGCAATGATGTCCTATCATTTGCAATAAGTGGGACAAATATTTTCGCAGGGACTGATGGTAGTGGTAGTGGTAAAGGTGTGTTTTTATCAACCAATAATGGAAGTAGTTGGACTAAGGTGAGTAATGGTTTGCCAAATATTGGTGTCTATGCATTAGCCATAAGTGGAACAAATATTTTCGCAGGGATTTATGGTGGTGGTGTTTTTTTATCAACTGACAATGGAAGTAGTTGGACTGCGGTCAATAATACTTTGCCAAGTCTTAATATCCTATCTTTAACTATTAGCGGGACAAATATTTTCGCAGGGACTTTAAATGGTGGGCTGTGTTTATCAACCAATAATGGAAGTAGTTGGACTGTTGTGAATGATGGTTTAGGAAGTAGGTATGTCCTATCATTCGCAATAAGCGGGACAAACATTTTTGCAGGGACTGATGGCGGAGTTTGGAAGCGCCCATTAAGTGAAATGATAATAGTAAATATAAATGAGAGCAACAGCGATGATTTCGAATTTTATATTTGCCCTAATCCATCAGATGGGAAATTCATAATCAGTAGTAATGACAATGAAAACTCCATAGAAATTTACAATGTGCTGGGAGAAAAAGTTTTTACATCAACAATCAGAAATCCACAATCAGAAATTGATTTAAGCAATCAGACAAACGGAATTTATTTTATAAAAATTTATGGCGGACAGACAGTTATTACTAAAAAAATTGTAATACAGTAACGACATTTTACGAATGACAGAAAAGAAAACCTGCCATTAACAAAGGCTAAAAATGACACCAAAAGAATTCATACAAGGGGTTTTAATTAACGAGATAAGTGATATTGTACAGCGACACCCCTATCTTGCCTTCTCTCTTATTGCAATTGGTATAGAGTTTCTTGGCAAATGTGTACTGACAGACCACCAAAACTGGCATATTATACCACCTGAGAAAGCATTCAACACGGGACTTGACCTGCTGACTCAAGACGAACCAACTTATGGAACATTGGACTTGCGAAATGAATTGAGAAACGGATTTGCCCATACCTTGTTACCAAATTCGAAAATCGCACTTTCAGAAGTACAACACGGAACAATCCATTTTTCACCTAATAGCGAGGGCAAGAAAATTTTGGTAATTGAAATATTTTATCGGGACTTTGTAAGAGCGTGTAAAATAGTGTTAGCAACAAATTTTCCAGCGACAGACAAAATGAACAAGCAGTTTATTAGAGTTGGACCATAACAACAAACAAGAGAAGCAAAATGTCCAACAGTGGCTTGTTTCAAGCGGGGTTGACGAGCATCTTTTGTGCTTTTATTCTGGCTTCATTTCGTGGGACAGAAAAGAAAACCAGCCCATAACAGCAAGGCTTGCTGCAAGCGGGGCGGACGTGGTTATTTGAAGTGTAAATCTTTATATTTACTTTTGTTCGTACTGGACAGGTAAGTGCTTCTAAAGCCCCGCCTGTCAGCAAGCCGCGAATCGTTAGCGGTCATTCTTACATCAAAACAATGAACTTGCTTTTAGAAATTAATTGAAGACCTAATAAATAAACGAACATAAAATGATTTCAATTTCCTTTAATATTGGTTGTCGAAACTGTTTAAAAAGCGATGGTATACAACGTTTTTATTCCCTAATAACAGAAGACAAAAAAAAATACCAGTGCAAAACTGAGTTTGAGATAATGTTAATTATTGAAAAATGGAGAGCAAAAGATAATAAGGTATGTGATTTTTGTGGCTCAACAAGCGTTGAAGTTCTTGATGTAAAAGTTGACAATTTTCCACTATATGATTATGACAGAATAATAAATAGAGTAATTGCAGATTATCAGTTTATGCTACTAATTAATATTGACAAGAGAGGTTCTCAAATAGATTTAAAATTAGGTGGAAGCCAAAAATTTGAATCCAACTTTTTGAAAGCTGCTTTATTGGAAATTATTAATACTGTTTGGCAAAGGCCAGGCGACAATTTCATTCCACAAGTCAAAGGAAATTTTTTTATGGCTGTTTCGGGGTCGTTTGATTTTCTTGATGACACTAATCATGCAAAGATTGAAAGGTATAATAATGCGGGAATAACACAAAATGAAATTCTACAAGCTATTAAACCATTTGCAGAACAGACTGGGATTTCATTTTCTCCATTTGAAAATTCAGACAATAATAATTTTGAAGGTAAAACAGGAAAGGTTTTTAAAGGAGCTTTATTTTATTCTTGGTTTTATATTCCATCTTCTGAAGATGCAAAAAATAAAGGATATACAAATGCTAATGTTTGCTTTGATTTTGATGACAATACGATAATTGCATTCGGTACGACATCAGACCATACACTAAAGGAATTTATTGAGCTTAATAAATATAATGACTTTATAATTGACATACATATTAAACCATTGATAAGACAAGGCAAGGTAGTTTATTTTACTAAGAGGTGCT
>JBBAAT010000172.1:0-6301 GCA_041658145.1 Bacteroidales bacterium
AGGAGCAAAGCTGATTGTAACACCATATTTATATGCGATCACTCTGAGTATCCATTTTGCAATAACAAGTTGATCGGCAGCATCTTCAACATTGGTCGGGAGAAATTCTATTTCGTTCTGTTCGTAAACAGTGTTCTCAATATGGAAATTTCCGACTTCCGAATGGCCGTATTTAATTAATCCTCCCGACTGTGCTATTGCCCGCATTGCTTCAATCCGGAGTTTTTCCCATTTGGTAAACGGGCTGGATTCATGATATCCTTTCTGATCCCTTACAACAGGATATAAGCCTTCATCTTTACTGATAACATAATATTCTAATTCTCCCATCGCCTCGAAAGAAAAGCCTGTCTGCTTCACCAGAGTTTCCTGTGCTTTTCTGAGAATATATTCGGGAGAAGAAGTCAGCGGCAGCCCGTCTTTATTAAAGTAAGAACAAATAATGTCAAGAGTTGGGATTTCGGCAAACGGATTGATAAAAGCAGTTCTGAAACGCGGAACGACGTAAAGGTCGCTTGATCCGGCTTCAATATATGAAAAAAGGTTGGACCCGTCAACCCTTTCTCCTGAAGACAAAAGAGCGTCAAGATGTTTTTTGCTGTTGATAACAAAATTCAATGTCTTCAGTCTTCCATCGCCACCGACATACCTGAAGTTAACCATTTCGATACTATTATTTTCTATGTATTTTATAATATCGGTTTTTGTAAAATCATGGGGTGTTTTATCAAGGTATTGAACCAGCGGATTAGGATTCAGCAAACTGTCGGATTCTTTCATGTTTTAGAAAATTTGTAATTAGAAAAAACGTTACCCTGAAACATAAAAAAACGACCTTTCAATTGGGTCATTAATGAAAGATAATATTGTAACTACTCAGGCAATGGAATAGAACGCTGATGACGCAGATTGCTTATGATTAAATAAGATTTTATTTTATCTGTGTTCATCATAATCATCAGCGTTAGCCATGGCGAATCAGCGTTCTATTTATTTTTTCATCGGCTGTGTAGTTACCAATTAATTTCAAAATTAAGAAATAATCAAAACAAAATACCATTATTATTTTTCTTTATATTTCAAAAACGATTTGGTATTTTTGTTTTTTCTTATTTAACTTTGAATTACGATGCTTATAATTGGTATAGCAGGAGGCTCCGGCTCCGGAAAATCAACGGTGGTAAAGCAAATTATCAAACGCTTACCGAAAGATTCTGTTGCAATAATTCCACAGGATTCTTATTACAAGGACAACGGACATCTTTCACAAAAGGAACGGGCTAAAAAGAATTTTGATCACCCTTCCTCCATTGAATTCAGTTTACTTAATAAGCATATCGACTTGCTCAGGGAAGGCAAAACGATTGGAATGCCAATATATTCGTATCTTACATGTGCCCGCTCAAAGGAAACCATTCCTGTTGAGCCAAAACATGTAATTATTGTGGAAGGCATCCTGATCCTTACAAATCCTAAAATGCGGGAGAGACTGGATGTGAAGGTTTATGTTGATGCAGATCCTGATGATCGCCTGATAAGGATCATTAAAAGAGATATTGAAGAGAGAGGGCGTTCGTTTCAGCAGATACTCGATCATTATGAAAAATTTGTAAAGCCTATGCACCTGCAGTTTATTGAACCTACAAAAAGATATGCCGATATTATTGTTCCGCAAGGAGGAACCAACCATGTTGCAATAGATATTCTTACTTCAAGAATTAAAATGAATCTGAGTAAATAACATTTGAACGAAAACTCCCATTTTGAAAATCATCATTTGCCCCGGTCAACTTTAAGCGGATGTGATGGTTTTCAATAAATTCATTTTAATATTCTACTCCTTGTTTTCCAAAATTTATTTCCATAAGGGTTTTACATTGATTATTTGTAACTATTTAGGTATAGGGAAATAGAGGTATAAGGTATAAGGGAAAAGACCTATAACTTTCACCACCCCCTATACCTTTATAACCCATACCTTTATACCTAAATAGTAACAAATATTTTTTAAAAAAATGTCTCTATTTATCCGGTAAACTTTATAAACCAAAAGAGGCTGCCCTTTTGAGACAGCCCCTTGACACATAAAATTAATAATACAGACATCAATACTCATTGCACCAGCACTTTCAGCAGTGAAACAGTTTCGTTCGTTTTTACTTTAATAAGGTAAGTGCCTGACGCCAATCCCAGCTTTTCCTTATCAACGTTGTATGTCAGCTTACCTGCCGGTCTTTTTGCGTTTTCGATGGTGGTTATATACTGCCCTATAATATCATACATTTCAATATTTACAAAAGTGCTTTCATGCAGATCAATTGCAATTGTGGCAGAACTTCCGAAAGGATTAGGCCAGAAAGCGACAGTAGCGTTTTCAGTATATGCATCAATTCCGGTAGGATTATTTACAATAACCTCAGTAGAACCAGCAGGTCCTGTACATCCGTTTACCGTTGCCGTTACATAATAAGTTCCCGCCATAACAAGAGTTGCACTGCTGCTTACTGTTGGATTTTGCTGTGTTGAAGTAAAACTATTCGGTCCTGTCCAATTGTATGATGCTCCTGTAATTGTAGAAGCTGTGAGCGAAAGTGTTGAACCTACATTAACAGGTCCATTGTTTCCGGCTGTGGGTGCGGATGGAACAAGATTAACAACAACTACGGTAGAACCTGCAGGACTTGTGAAACCATTTACCGTTGCAGTTACATTATAAGTCCCTGCCATTGCTGTTGTAGCACTGCTGCTGACCGTAGGGTTTTGTTGTGTTGATGTAAAACCATTAGGTCCTGTCCATGAGTATGTAGCTCCGGTAATTGTAGATGCTATCAGTGAAAGTGTGGAACCTTCACAAACCGGCCCATTGTTTCCTGCTGTAGGTGCCGGTGGAATATTACCGACAATAACCACAGTAGAACCTGCAGGACCATCACAACCGTTGACATTTGCAGTTACATTATAAGTTCCTGCCATGGCAAGTGTAGCGCTGCTGCTAACTGTGGGGTTTTGTTGTGTTGATGTAAAACCATTTGGTCCTGTCCATAAATACGATGCTCCCGTAATAGTAGAAGCCGTGAGTGTAAGTGTTGAGTCAATTTCTACGGGTCCGTTGTTGCCTGCAACAGGTGCAGCCGGTAGCGATATTACCGAAACAATTACAGTATCCACATCAGAGCATGTTCCATTACTCACGGTAACATAATACATAAAATTAACTGTAGGTGCAACATTGATGGAAGCTGTTGTTTGACCGCTACTCCATTGATAGGATGTACCACCTCCGGCAGTTAAAGTAATGTTAGTTCCTGCACAAACCGTAGTATCATTACTTGCATAAGCAAATGATGCTGAAAGTATTGTAATTGATTTGGAAACCGGTACACTGCTTCCATAACCATTGGTTTGAACAATACTGATCTCATGAGTGGGAGCGCCTGAGTTCCAATTTACAGTTACAGTGCTTGAGGTTCCTCCGCTAACTATGGTTCCTCCAATAATTGACCATAAATAAGTGTCTCCGGTAACTGCTATAACACTATAAGAAATATTGTTCAGGTTATCATTGGAACAAAAAACATCAGTCCCGTTTATTCCTGTTACTACAGGAACTAAGCTGGTGTCCATATTAACAACTGTTCCGAATTTTGTTCCCCAGTTTCCGTCTGAAGCTTTGATCCTAACATATAAAGCATGAGGACCCAAACTTAAAGCATTTGTTTGGTAATTGTTCATTACAGTTTCCATAGCATCGCTGAAATTGCCATCTAATGCGAGCATTGCTGTTCCGTTACCTTCGCCGGGATCGGTATCCCAAAACAATTCGGCTTGTGTAATTTTTAATGCGCCATTATTTTGAATAAGATTTTCTACGCTAAAAACCTCTGTAAACAAGGGTCCCCAGTTTCCGTCTGCGGCTTTAACACGAATGTTTAATGTATGCATGCCTATTACCGGAAGACTAACGCCGCTTTTAATTACTGATTCTAATGCATTGTTAAAATTACCGTCGAATGCGAGCATTTGTGTTGCATTTCCTAAACCCGGGTCAGCATCAAAAAATAATTCTGCCTGTGTAATTTTTAATGCCCCATTATTTTGAATAAGATTTTCTACGCTAAAAACCTCTGTAAACAAGGGCCCCCAGTTTCCGTCTGCGGCTTTTACACGGATGTTTAATGTATGCATTCCCACTGCCGGAAGACTAACGCCGCTTTTAATTACTGATTCTAATGCATTGTTAAAATTACCATCGAAAGCGAGCATTTGTGTTGCATTTCCTTCACCGGGATCAGCATCAAAAAATAATTCTGCTTGTGTAATTTTTAAAGCGCCATTATTTTGAATAAGATTTTCAACGCTAAAAACCTCTGTAAACAATGGTCCCCAGTTTCCGTCTGCCGCTTTTACACGAATGTTTAAAGTATGCATTCCCACTGCAGGAAGACTAACGCCACTTTTAATTACTGATTCTATTGCATTGTTGAAATTACCATCGAAAGCGAGCATTTGTGTTGCATTTCCTTCACCGGGATCAGCATCAAAAAACAATTCTGCCTGTGTAATTTTTAAAGCGCCATTATTTTGAATAAGATTTTCAACGCTGAAAATCTGTTTAAATAAAGGTCCCCAGTTACCGTCTGCGGCTTTTACACGAATGTTTAAAGTATGCATTCCCACTGCCGGAAGACTAACGCTGCTTTTAATTACTGATTCTAATGCATTGTTAAAATTACCATCGTAGGCAGACATTTGAGTGGCGCTTCCCTGACCGGGATCGGTATCCCAGAAATATTCAGCCTGTATAATTTGCGCATCACTGATAAATGGCCGAAAAACCATCAGCAGCAGCAAAAACAGGATGTATTTGGGTATATGTTTCATATTTTCCATTTTTTTATGAGTTATAATTTTGTAGGTGAAGAGTGGTAATTCTGAATTCTGTATTCATAATTCTGAATTACTTAACTATTCCTACCGATCAAACCCATCAGCTTTAATATTAATAATAGAACCCGAAATGGCTGCACGGGGAGAAGTAATCATATAAACTCTAGAGCTGCCTGATATAGGAAAGAAATTATTAAGAGTCCATGAACTGCCATAACATCCTGCATCGCCACGCGTTAAATCCAGATCATAGTAAAATTTGCCGGGATGAGCGCCGTTAATAGCCGGTGAACTACCTGAATTTATTAAGGTAGTAGAATTGGAATATGTAACATTAGTTGAGAATACATTTGTTCCATTATTCGTATATCCTGTACTGCTGCTAAAACTAAGATTAGAGTGCATATAATTATAGCTTGCATTAATAGTTCCAACAGTTCCGCCATTAAAGTAAAGAAAATAATACCCAGAGTTTGTAGTGTAAGCAACATTATTTAAAATTTCTAATCTGTATCCGGAAATACCACTTAAATATATATCACTAAATCCATAAAAAGAATTGTTCAGGATGCTGTTTAACCCACTAGCTGTTTTGATAGCACCTACAAAGATTAATACAGTAGAAGTAGTATTTTTAAGCAAATTATTCGAAACAAAAAAATATTGAGCAGAGGTATTAAGCGAAATAGAATAACTCGTAGAATATATTTTATTACCGATTATTTGAATAGAATCATTGCTCGCAATAGCATCAGTATTAATTATAACACCATTTGTCGAGCCTGCTGTTGTAATCATATTTCCAATTAACTTCCCATATCTGATAGTTACATTTCCTCCATTTAAAATATTAGAAACTAAATTTATATCAAAATAATTATAATCAAAATTGATAGAACCTGCAGTTAATAAACAATTAAAAATATTAACCTTGGTTCTGGTACCGGCAGGACTGTTAACGGAAGCAATAATACTTCCAATATTATTTTCCATGCCAATAATAGTAATCTCTCTCCCAACAGCCGGAGTAATGGTAACAGTGCCCTGATATTTAAACCTGATAGTATCTGCATAACTTAAAAACTGAAGACTTTTATTAATGGTAAGGTCTTCTGCCCAGTAAAGCCCTCCGGGTCTGTTGTTAATAATGATCCTGTCGCCATCTACGGCAGCGGTTATAGCAGCCGAAATACTAGCGTAAGTTCCAACAGGACCGTTTTCCTGCACTACCAAATCGGTAGCTTTTGTTGTGTAAGCAGCTATTGTAAGCGCTGCAAAGAGCATGATTTTTTTCATAGGTTTTAATTTTTAAATTAATTTATTGAATTAGGCACTTAGATAATAACACTAAAATGAGTAATATTGTGGGAATAATACCAAAATATATGGAGCAAAGGTTCAAGAGCCTTACAAT
>JBBAAT010000173.1:0-6123 GCA_041658145.1 Bacteroidales bacterium
TGAACCTTTAGCTGTAACCTTTGCGAATTCCAGCACGCCTGCTATAAGTACATGGTTGTGGGATTTTGGGGATATATCATCAGGAGCTAATAATTATTCCACACAGCAGAATCCGACGCATGTATACATGAATGCAGGAGTGTATGGAGTAACTCTTACTGTAACGACTACGGATGGATGCACAGGAAGCTATACCCACCAGAACATGATTATTGTGTTTCCCTCTCCTGATGCCAGTTTTAGTATGCATCCTGATGTCGGATCAACACTGGATCCAAAGATTATTTTTATTGATCTTTCTACCAATGCTTCTACATGGAGTTGGAACTTTGGGGAAATTTCCAGTTCAAGTAATACATCAAATGACCAGAATCCACAACATTCATACGAGAACGCCGGTATTTTTACTGTAACGTTAATTGTAGAAAACCCTTATGGCTGTGTAGATTCGACTTCAAACGAGATATGGATTAAACAAGATTTTGCTATATTTTTCCCAAATGCCTTTACTCCTGATGGTGATTCTAAAAACGATGGTTTCAGACCCGAAGGCGCCGGAGTTGATATCAATAACTACCAATTGTATATTTATGACCGATGGGGAGGAATGATATTCAAAACCCATGATTTCTATGAATATTGGAATGGAAAAGTGATGAGGAGCGATAAAATGGCTGAAGTAGCTGTTTACTCATGGATTGCATTTGTAAAGGATACTTATGGCAAATCCTATACATTTAAAGGGCGTGTTACCCTGATAAAATAGGAAGATTAATTGATTGTTAATGGCTACTGCTATTAACATCTTGCCTGTCGGCAGACAGGTTTGACTTTTGACATGCTCATCTTACCTGCCCGTCCCTGCCTACCGGCAGGCAGGCGGTCAAGCGGGAATTTGACATATCATTAGTGCGTGCCCATAAAGTAACATTATGTTGATTTAAGAACAAGGAACACCGATTTTTGATTTCAGAAGTAACTCAACTTCATAATTCTAAAATCGTTAACTTAGCGAAGCCCCGCCTGAATGACACAGTCGGGCAGGGATTTTACGAACACCTTTTAAAAACAATTAACAAGGTGGGTAAAACAATTTTAACTATATTTACTTTATTAATATTCTTCTGTCATATCTCGTTTGCACAGCTGATAAATCAGGCTGTACAGAAAAAAGACAGCACTGTGCATACAGGAAAAACTGTTTCTACAATAAGTAAATATTCGACGGATAAAAATGTTGTTGTTACAGATTCTTCATATATTGAGAAAAAGAAAATGACAACTAATGGGGAAAAAATAGTGCAATATTCAAATCTCAGGTATCCGAAAGCAAACTTTCTGATTCTTTAAACACTTCAAACCAATTGCCCAATAACGAAAAGAAGCATTTATTGTTACGAATAAACGCTCTGCAGACTCTGAAATAAAAAAAGAATAATAATCCGATTTCTGAAAAAAGTTGGTTTTTTAGAAAATTAAATTATACTTTTGTGTCATTAATCAACGGGCGTAAATATAGTTATTAGGGATGCCCTTAAGCAAATTTTAAGTTTTTTTATCACAGCTTTTTTAGGTATATGGTATAAAGTTATAAAGGTGTAGGGTTTGTGCGCCTTATCCCTCTATACCAATTAGAAATGTAATAATTTATCCAGCGCAAAGTATAATATCGCACTTTCATGGATTCAAAACATAATTAACAAAAAATGAAAAAACTATCAATTTTTTTACTAGCGAACTTGCTGATAATAAATTTTGCCTGCCTGACGGCGAGGCAGGCTTTTTCTCAAAATGGCGTGTCAGTCAACGCAACAGGTAATCCTGCTGACAGTTCGGCGATGCTCGATGTGAGCAGTACAACAAAAGGGCTGTTAATTCCGCGCGTTTTATTGCTTTCCACTACCGATGTCGCTACCATATTAAATCCCGCCATTTCATTGCTGGTTTTTAACACCAATGCATTAATGACCGGAGGTGGAGTGGGTTATTGGTATTGGGACGGCACACAATGGGTGCAGGCAATAGGGCCTCAGGGCCCGGCTGGACCAACAGGCGCAACTGGCGCTGACGGTTTAAATGGTGCAACAGGAACTAACGGTACAGACGGAGCAATAGGTGCAACAGGAGCAACTGGTCCAACCGGAGCAACTGGAATAAGCAGTGTGATCTATTCACAGAACACTACCCCATATGGATCAACAACTACAATAAAAACAATTACAGTAACAACTACTGCAGCAACCGACAAGGTTCTGTTACTTGGAGAATTTGATTATGCAAAGGATGGTACAACATCCTTTGTTTCCCTTGGTATCTGGCGCGGTGGGGTAGAAATTGCTGAAACTTCAGTATATTCAACCTCAGACGCGGATAATACCATTTTCGTTCAATGGGTAGATGTACCCGGTGCAGGCACATGGACATATAACCTAATGGATAAAGCTGGCGCAGGTGGTTATACTGTTGAATATGGAAGCATGTTGACGGCAATAGTTTTTAAATAATAACATAATAAATTAAAAATAAAATCATGATAAAACAATTCATCTTTTCATTGCTAATGCTGTTTATCAGCAATGGCATTTTTTCACAATCATCCGGCACGTTTACCGAGGATGAAAAAGTACGGATAAAACTTGCTGTTCATTTCATCACTTATGATACGGTGGGTACATTTGATAATGCGGCAGGAGAGGCTTACTATACCTTAGTAATCACCTCTTTTAAAGAAAACCTCAGCATCCCGCAATTCACTTTATCGTCCATGACACCGAACGACAAAACTAAAACAGACAGGTTTATTCAACTACTGAACCAGATAAAACAGAATCCGCCTACCTGGGATGACCTGCTTACAAGGCAGACACAATACCTGCTATGGCTGGATAAAATATCGCACAGGAAATCAAAATATAAAACTGAATAAAAACTCGAGAAAAAGAAAATGACAACTAATGGGAAAAAAATAGTGCAATATTCAAATCTTAGGTATCCGAAAGTAACTCTTTCTGATTCTTTAAACAGTGCAAATCAATTGCCCAATAACGAAAAGAAGCAAATTATTGTTACGAATAAACGCTCTGTAGACTCTGAAATAAAAAAAGAATAATAATCCGATTTCGGAAAAAAATCTTAAGTAAATTTGAAGTTTTTTTATCACATATTTTTTTTGAAATATATTTTTTTAGCCTGAATAATTTATTATATTAAAAACAGGATACCTTGCCTACCGGCAGGCAGGAATTTGTACATAATTAGGTATATGGTATAAAGGGATAAAGGGATAAAGGTGTAGGGTTTGTGCGCCTTATACCTCTATTCCTCTATCCTTCTTATACCAATTAGAAATGTAATAATTTATCCAGCGCAAAGTATAATATCGCACTTTCATGGATTCAAAACATAATTAAAAAAAAGTGAAAAAACTATCAATTTTTTTAATAGCGAACTCGCTGATAATAAATTTTGCCTGCCTGACGGCGAGGCAGGCTTTTTCGCAAAATGGCGTGTCAATCAACGCAACAGGCACTGCCGCCGATAATTCGGCGATGCTCGATGTGAGCAGTACAACAAAAGGTTTGCTTATCCCCCGTGTATCCTTAACACAAACTAATCTTGCTGCGCCTGTTACATTGCCTGCAACTAGTTTATTGGTATATAACACGGCAACAATTAATGATGTTACTCCCGGATTTTATTATTGGGACGGCACACAATGGGTGCAGGCAATAGGACCTCAAGGTCCGGCTGGAGCAACAGGCGCAACAGGAACTAACGGAACAAACGGAGCTACCGGACCGACAGGCTTTGGTGTTGGGCCTACAGGTCCAACAGGTGCAACAGGAACAAATGGCGCTACCGGACCGACAGGCTTTGGTGTTGGGCCTACAGGTCCAACAGGTGCAACAGGAACAAATGGCGCTACCGGACCGACAGGTTTTGGTGTTGGGCCTACAGGTCCAACCGGAACAAATGGAACCACAGGAGCAACAGGCACTAATGGAGTAACAGGTGTTACAGGCACTAACGGAGTAACAGGTGTTACAGGCACTAATGGAGTCACAGGAACAACAGGAGTCACAGGAACAACAGGTGTCACGGGTGTCACAGGCGTCTCGGGTGTCACGGGCGTTACGGGCGCCACAGGAGTTACAGGAGCAACAGGCCCTATAGGATGTACGGGTGCAAATTACCTGATGAAATCCGATGGTACTACCGCAACCTGCACTCAGGCGCCGATTTACGAGTCTTCTGCTTCACCATATAATGTTGGTATCGGAACAACAGGTCCATCCGGCAGTTACGTCCTCACTATAAAAAACCACGGTACTGCTGAAAGTGGAATTTCACTTGATTTGTCTGGCGCAGGCAGCACAGCTTTTGGTGTTAATATGATTGTCAACAGCAATAGATATCGTGGATTTTATTATGAAAATGCTTCTACCTCTACTTCTCCGCCAGCAGTTTTTTATGGAACCGGTAGCGTTCTTACCTCCACTAATATTGTCTCAGGTTATACAGCGTATAGGAATAGTACTACGGGTGCCAGTTATGGGATATATGGAATTAATGGGATAAATTCTGCGTACGCTACCAATAGCAATACGTGGGCTGCTTTTTTACAGGGAAGAACAGTTATTTCTTCAGAGAGTACACCAACTTCTATTATGGGAACAGATTTAGAAATTAGAAATACAACTACAGGAGCAGCAGCGCCAGCTACCCTCTCAATGCGACAAACCACACAGCTTGCTACAAACGGGAATATATTGGCTAATTTGAATTTTGGAGATAATTATGTAACAACTCCGCAAGCACAAATACAGGTCCTTCGTGATGCAAATGCAGGTTCTTCATCGGATATGCCAACAGCGATGACATTTTCAACAATACCTGATGCAGGTTCTACTTTGGCAGAAAGAATGCGTATTACAAATGCAGGTTTTGTGGGAATAAATACAACACCATCTACCCTTTTTCATGTAGATGGAGGCACAGGCTCTACAATACAAACTATTGCAACAATTACAGGTAATTCTTTAACTTCAGGAAAAGGGTTATATGTTTCAACTACTTCAAGTTCATTTACGGGGCATCTTTTAGAATCCAATTCGAGTTGCGCAAGCGGTGTAAGTCAAAGTATTTGGGCAACCAATGCAAGCAACGACGGGTATTCGATTACCGCGAACAACACCAGCACTACCGCTGCAACAACCGCAAATTTTGGCGACCGTATTGCTGCGGTTTATGCACAAACCCATGGCGCCAATACTATAGCTGTTTTTGGAGATGCAACTGGCAGTGGAGCACAAAGTGTAGGCATTTGGGGAGCCGGCAGCGGTAACGCCAGCAGTATTGGAGTAATTGGAATCGGGAATGCACAGTCCTATGCCCCACTTAGCAATGGCGCCGGCGGATATTTTATCGGTTCAGCTTATGGAGTGTATGGTACCACTACAAGTAACACCTATGCCGCAGTACATGGCGTTAATACCGTCTCAACCGGAACCTCAAGAGGTGTTAGAGGTGAGGCAACGAGTAGTGGAACCAACTATGGAACACAGGGATATGCAAGTGGAGGCACAAGTTACGGTGTATGGGGCAGTGGAGGAACATATGGAGTTTATGCAAGCGGAAACTTGGCGTGTTCGGGCACTAAACCTGCGGTTGTTCGCACAGAAGAAGGTCCTCGTGAAATGTATGCCATGGAAAGCTCCAATTTGTGGTTTGAGGATTTTGGAACTGCTATTATTTCCGGTGGCAAAGCAACAGTGCAAGTTGCAAGCGATTTTTCCCAGACTGTTACAATTAATGATGAGCATCCGATGTTAGTTTTTATCACCCCCAATGCCAAAATTGGAGAATGGTGGGTCAAAAAAGACAGCACCAAAGAATTTACTCTATATGCTCCTGATGCCCCCGATGGAGCTAAGTTCGATTATAGGATTGTAGCCAAGAGAAAAGGTTATGAAAACCTTCGAATGAAGAAAATGCCGTGTCTTTACACCGACCATTTCTTATATCCGGATATAAAAGATGTGCCGGATGAATATCGTGTCGATTGGATAACGAATATCCCGGAAACTGAAAGAAAAGCGGAATGGTTGAACTATCTTACCCCTG
>JBBAAT010000174.1:0-6110 GCA_041658145.1 Bacteroidales bacterium
CCGATTTTATCAGAAAAACAAATAATTGATTTTAGGCAACTTTTTTACATCCAAATCTTTAAATTTTTAACATCCTGTTTTACAAAACATAAAAATCGTAAATCCAAATGTATCCAACTATTTCCGATCTTATAAAAGATATTTTCGGTATTTATATACCATTGCCCATTCAAAGTTTCGGTTTTTTTGTAGCGGTATCGTTCATCATTGCTGCATGGCTCGTGATGCTTGAACTTAAGAGAAAAGAAAAAAACGGAATGATAAGCGCGCAGAAGAAAAAGATTCTTGTCGGAAAACCTGCGTCCATACCGGAGTTGCTGCTGATTGCTATCATTGGTTTTGTATTAGGTTTTAAACTGCTGGGAATTATTTTTGATTACAGTTTTTTTGCGGAAAATCCGCAAGATTTCATTTTATCTTCTGAGGGGAGTATTATCGGTGGGATAGCAGGAGCTGTAATTGCCGCATATTTCCGTTACAGAGAAAAACAAAAACATAAACTTATTAAACCACGCTGGGATGAAGTGGAAGTTCATCCTTATGAACTTACCGGAAATATTATTATTTATGGTGCGGTATTCGGTATCATTGGCGCTAAGATATTTAACAGCTTTGAAAATATTGACGATTTTATAAAAGATCCTGTTGATGCCTTGTTGTCATTCAGTGGACTTACTTTTTATGGAGGCTTGATAATGGCTGCAATAGCTATTATCTGGTATACCAGGAAGAATAATATCCCTGCTCTTGTTATCTCAGATGTGGCCGCACCGGCAATTATGATAGCTTATTCAGTGGGCAGGATTGGTTGCCAGGTGGCAGGTGACGGGGATTGGGGAATTGCCAATACACTTGCAAAGCCGGATTGGCTGAGCTTTTTACCGGACTGCTTATGGTCGTACGATTATCCTCATAATGTATTAAACGAAGGGTCTCAAATAGCTGATTGTGTTGGTAAACACTGTTCTCATCTCGTTCCGCCTGTGTTTCCGACACCTTTGTATGAAACAATTGTTTGTACAATATTTTTCTTTATTCTCTGGGGAATAAGAAAAAGAATAAAAACAGCCGGAATTATTTTCTCAATATTCCTTATTATGAATGGTGTTGAACGCTTTTTTATCGAGAAAATACGTGTAAATACCAAATACCACATTTTTGGAAATCAGATAACTCAGGCAGAAATAATTTCAACTTTACTGTTTATTACAGGAATTGCCCTTCTTGTTTATGTCCTGCGGAAGAAGAAAAGGAGTGGATGTTGATCTTGCCTATGTGGCATGTGGCCGCTTACAGGAGAAATATATTATGATAAACAGAATAAAAATCATTCAGGGAGATATTACAAAGCTGGAAGTTGATTGCATTGTCAATGCAGCCAACACTTCTTTGCTTGGAGGAGGAGGCGTAGATGGCGCTATTCACAGAGCCGCAGGAAAAGAACTCCTGGGAGAATGTAAAATGCTGAACGGTTGCAAGACCGGTGATGCTAAGATTACCAAAGGATACAAGCTTCCTGCAAAATTTGTAATACATACGGTGGGTCCCGTTTGGTATGGAGGAAATAACAATGAAGAATCCTTGCTTGCCTCCTGTTACAGGAACAGCCTGATGTTGGCGATAAAAAACAATATTGAAACGATTGCATTCCCCAATATTAGCACCGGAGTTTACCGTTTTCCTAAGGAAAAAGCTGCTGAGATCGCTATTACTGAAGTTGAACGATTTTTAAAAGAAAATAATTCAATTGTGGAGGTGATATTTGTTTGCTTTGATATGGAAAATTTGAATTTGTATAAATCCAACGTAATTTGATATTAGGGCGACTCTAAAAACTCAAAAAATTACCACTTAGACACTACATTTTTCCCTTCAGGAAAAAAGCCCTTTGGGGAATAGTATGGCAGCTTGATTTATATCAAATGTTAATCGTTGATGGGTTGAGCAACTGGTTTGGTAAAAAGTCAAAAGTATATGGGGAAAACCCCAATAACTAACGACCATCAACCAAACCAACTGCCCTGACTATAAACCAAAGACCTATTCAAAATGTACAAATTCCTGCCTGCCGGTAGGCAAGGTATCCCGTTTGCAGTATAATATTATTAAGATGTGCTAATAAGTTTTGCACCAATTCCCCGTAAAAGTTTTTTTATTGCAAAGTTCCATGTCATTTCGGCGTATTTTATATCATTTTCAAGAGCAAAATCAGTGATGATAAGCGTGATCTCGTTAGAAATAGATTCACTGCTGATCCTGAATTCAAAGAAATTGTCGGCTTCTTCATCCACCCATTTGAAACAGATATATTCGTTTTCCTTTTTATGTACAATGGTAGCTTTCTGCTCGGAATCTTCCCAGCTAAAATGAAAAATATTGTCTTTAAGAATAACTTTATCTGCATACCATTCAGATAATCCCTGCTCGGTACTCAGGTGATAAAACAGGCGTTTTGGTGATGCTACGAAAATATATTCCAGCACATATTTTTTCGGACAAGGTGATTTCATTTAGAAAATATCTTAAAAATTAATAATTTAGCGCTCAATTTATGATTTTTTTATTGTGCAAGATAATATAAAAACAAACTAAAAAATATTTTTTTTTAATAATGGCATTAATTCACTCATTTGAAGCAAGCGGAAATACGTTATTCCGATATAGAGGGCAGATTCCGACCGTGCTGTTCATACTTGCCATACCCGTACTATATTTTACGGAAAAGATACCATATACTCTTTCGCTTTTCCTGACTGTAGTGGCAATTGCATTAAGTGTGGCGGGCTTTATCATACGTGCCTATGCCATTGGTACTACACCAAAGGGCACTTCCGGAAGAAATACAAAAGAGCAGGTAGCAGAAATACTTAACGTATCCGGAATTTATTCGGTGGTGCGACATCCGCTTTACCTTGGCAATTACTTGATGTGGGCGGGAATTGTAGCTTTTACATTCAATCTGTATTTTTTTCTTCTGGTATCGCTTGCTTTTTGGCTTTATTACGAACGCATTATGTTTGCTGAAGAACGATTTCTTGAAAGAAAATTTGGAAATGAATACCTTGAATGGTCTAAGAAAGTGCCTGCATTTATTCCTGCATTGACTCGTTTTAAAAAAAGCGCTGTTCCATTTTCTTTTAAAATTATATTGAAAAGGGAATATTCGGGTATAGTGGCTACTGCTTTTGGTTTTGCTTTTGTCGACCTGCTTAGAATGTATTTTACTCAACATATATTTGAATGGCAAAGAATTTCAGTATATGCGGTGGCAGTTGCAACAGTTCTATCCTTACTTCTACGAACCCTTAAACATAGCAGTATGCTCAATGAAGAAGGACGGTCTTAACCCTGAATAGGGTCTGTCTGTGATACAAAACGTCATTGCGAGGAGGTACGACGAAGCAATCTATTGACACACAATGATTAGATTGCTTCATCCGTCGGCTGACGGATTCGCAATGACGACTTTATATACAAGCATTAATTAATCAGGTTAAATATGAAATATTTATTTTTTAGATATGAAAGCACAATTTAGATATTTTAATCGTTTGAGAATAGCAACGATTCTTTTCATTGCAGGATTATCCATATTGTTATCATCATGTGCCTCTACATCAAGGATATCGATGGAAGTACTGGTTCCGGCGCAAATAAACCTGCCTAAACATGTTAAAAAAGTTGCTGTAATAAACCGCTCGCTGCCCGCAAAAGGGGAGGGGTTTACAAATTTTCTTGAAGGTTTTATTACAGGAGAATCTATTCGTGGCGACAGGGAAGGCTCGAACAATTGCGTAAAAGGTCTTGTTGAAAGACTTAATAATTCGCCGCGCATCGGCGCTGTTTTGATAAATTACCCGCAGTTAAAAGGCACCGGTACGCGTGACTGGCCTGTACCTATTGATTGGCCGATGGTTGATTCTCTGTGCAGAATGTATAGGTCGGATGCACTTGTGGCACTTGAAACTTTTGATTCGGACATACTTTTTAATAAAGGAAAAAATCTTGTAAAGCAAACTATTAATGGCAGGGACACTATGATAAATGAATTTTTTTCTGATTTAAAAATTAACGTGAATGCAGGCTGGCGGGTGTATGATAATATTGAAAAAAAAATGATTGACCAAAATTCTTTTATAGATGAAAAAGGCTGGCTTACGAAAGGGGTTACTCCCGATGAAGCATTGAGTAAACTCCCCAGTAAGCGTGATGCAGTCGATGCATCAGGTGCATTTGCCGGTGATCAGTTTGGAATGCGGATATCCCCAACTTGGGTGTATGCATTCCGCAGCTATTATGTGAAAGGGAAAAAAGAGAACGGTTTTAAAATGGCTAAGAAATGGGTTAAACAGAAAAACTGGGAACAGGCAAAAAATATCTGGACGAATATTTCCAAATCTTCCGATCTGAAAAATGCCGGACGTGCATTGTATAATCTTGCCGTTGCATCCGAAGTGGATGGCAATCTTGAACAAGCGCTTACTTATGCAAAAAAATCAAATGAAATATACAACACATGGGCAGCTCGCAATTATATCAATGTTTTAAATGGTCGTATAATGGATCAGGATAAATTGAAAGAGCAGATGGGGGAATAAGAATTTATAATGCCTGCCTCGCCGTCAGGCAGGCAAAATGCAAAATACAGAATTATGAATGCAGAAATAAAAAGTTGAATGGGCGAAAGGCTTATTGGTCATGAAAGATTTTTTATATTTTTGCTCCAATTCAATGGATTTGTTAAACAATAAAAATTAATAAATATGGGAAAAACATTTGCTGAAAAGATATTAGGCGCCGAAACTGGCGCCATTGTTTTTAAGAAACCTGATATTGTATTATCGCATGATAACACTGCAAGTATTAACGCCACTTTTGGAAAGATGGGCGGCGACAAAATATTTGATCCTGATCAGATATTGATCGTTCTTGATCATAACGCACCTCCTACCAATGCCAAGCTCGCCAACGATTACCAGAAAACCCGCGAGATAGTGGAAAAACAAGGTATCAAAAAATTCCATGATGTTGGTAAAGGTATTTGCCACCAGATAGTTTCATATTATGCAAAACCCAATATGATCATTGTGGGCAGCGATAGTCACACTTGTACCGCAGGCGCTTTTAATGCTTTTGCTGCCGGCATCGATCGTACTGAAACAGCAGGACTATGGAAACAAGGCGAAACATGGTTCCGTGTACCTGAATCTGTAAAGATTATATTGAATGGAAAATTAAATGATGGCGTTTATGCAAAAGACCTTGCTCTCTGGATCATCGGAATGATGGGCTCCAGCGGAGCAGACTACATGTCAGTTGAGTTTCATGGAGAAGGAGTTAAAACTATTTCTGTCTCCGACAGGATGACAATTGCAAACCTTACTTCCGAAATGGGAGCTAAGAATGCTGTATTTCCTGCTGATGATGTCCTTGCAAAATTCCTTGGCAGTAAAGTAAGCGGAACATGGGCAGATGCTGATGCTGTTTATGCAAAGGAATTTGTTATTGATTTAAATAAAATATTCCCTGTAGTATCTGCACCTCACAATGTAGATAATGTAAAATCTGTTTCAGAAGTTCAGGGGCTGAAGATACAGCAGGCGCTGATAGGAACATGCACCAACGGCCGGCTTGAAGACCTGCGGATAGCTGCAAAAATCCTCGAAGGTAAAACTGTAAATAAAAATGTTCAGTTGCTGATTATTCCTGCATCACAGGAAATCTTTATGCAAGCTATGGAAGAAGGTCTGATTACTACTTTCTTTAAAGCAGGCGCAAACATTTTAACTCCTTCATGCGGGCCATGTCTCGGTACAGGGCAGGGGATACCGGCAGACGGTTATAATGTTATTTCGACAGCTAACCGTAATTTTCTCGGCCGTATGGGTAACGAAAAAGCTACTATCTACCTTGCTTCTCCTGCTACTGTGGCATGGTCGGCTGTAAATGGAGTTATCAGCGACCCGAGAGAAATCACTGCTCATGATAAATTCCCGTTTGAAATCCCTCAGAGCAATACTGTGTATATTAAAAAAGGCGAAGACCGTTTCAGCAATGGAACATGGAATTATGCCGATGTTGATAACCTGAACACCGACCAGATGTTTGCA
>JBBAAT010000175.1:0-6107 GCA_041658145.1 Bacteroidales bacterium
GTAAGCAACATTTTCTGCGACGCCGGTGTTTTTCAACCCATAAAATGCTACTCTGTTTGCAGGAGTTTTCTTTTTTGGATTGTCTTTTTGAAAATGGGATAGTTTTTTTATCTTTTTCAAATATTTCGCATGGTCTGATGCAGCCTTATAAAGAGTATCATTATATGCCATTGGTAAATTTCCTTTAGAGATCCTTACGCTGTCGATCTTCGATTTGATAAGGCTTTCAATCAATTTTAAATTTATACTGTCGGGCTTGATAATCTCTGAAGGTTTTTGCGCATAAGAAAAAACATGAACCAAAAACAATATGGTCATGCAGGGTATAATCTTTCTGAACTTCATTTTTTTTAATTTGATACTGGTTTTATACAATAATGATGTCTTTCATTTCTTAACGTATTTTTTTATATTTTCGCATTTGGAATATACAAAGTTAATAAATATGAATTATGATCTGATTGTTATTGGAAGCGGTCCCGGCGGATATGTGGCTGCTATCAGGGCTTCGCAACTTGGATTAAAAGTGGGTATTGTCGAAAAAGCCGAACTTGGCGGCATTTGCCTTAACTGGGGTTGTATTCCTACCAAAGCCTTACTTAAAAGCGCACAGGTTTTTAATTACATGAAACACGCTGCCGATTACGGCATTCTGCTTGAAGGCGCTGCAAAACCGGATTTTGATGCCATTGTTAAACGCAGTCGTAGTATTGCAGAAAGCATGAGCAAAGGAATACAATATCTTTTTAAAAAGAATAAGATTGAAGTGATCACAGGTTTTGGAAAAATAAAATCAGGCAAAACAGTTTCAGTGACAGATGCTTCAGGGAATAAAACAGAGTACACAGCTAATCATATTATTATAGCCACCGGAACCAGATCACGCGAACTGCCGAATCTGAAGCAGGACGGGAAAAAGATCATAGGTTACCGTGAAGCCATGACATTGCCAAAACTTCCTACATCAATGGTAGTAGTGGGCTCAGGCGCTATCGGCGTTGAGTTTGCACAATTTTATAATTCATTGGGAACGAAAGTTACATTGATAGAAGTACTACCGAATGTAGTTCCTATAGAAGATGAAGAAGTTTCAAAACAACTGGAAAGGTCGTTCAAAAAAGCCGGGATGAGAATAATGACAGATGCCACAGTTGAATCAGTTGATACTTCAGGCAATTTGTGCAAAGTGTTTGTGAAAACTAATAAAGCCGTGCCTGCCGGCAGGCAGGGAGGAGAAATAATTGAAGCGGAAATTGTTTTTTCTGCTGTCGGAATCACTACAAACCTTGAAGGTATTGGATTGGAAGATGCCGGTATTTTAACCGAAAATGGAAAAATCATTGTGGATGATTTTTATAAAACAAATGTTGAAGGATATTATGCAATTGGTGATATCGTTCACGGACCCGCTCTGGCGCATGTTGCATCGCGCGAAGGAATTATCTGTGTCGAAAAGATAACAGGACATAATCCTGAACCGCTTGATTATGGGAACATTCCCGGATGTACTTATACAACACCTGAAATCGCATCAGTGGGGATGACCGAAAAACAAGCCATTGAAGAGGGATATGAAATTAAAGTTGGAAAGTTCCCGTTCACAGCATCAGGAAAGGCAAGCGCATCTGGAAATAAAGACGGTTTTGTAAAAGTAATTTTTAATGCTAAAAATAATGAATGGCTTGGCGCACATCTGATAGGTGATAATGTAACTGAAATGATTGCTGAAGTAGTTGTTGCAAGAAAACTCGGAATGAAGGGAAAAGAAATAATAAACATCATTCACCCGCACCCCACCATGTCCGAAGCGATTATGGAAGCTGTAGCGGCAGCATATAACGAGGTAATCCATATTTGATTTTGCATTTTGATTTTTTATTATGTGCGGTATAACTGGAATATTCGCTTTTCGTAATGAAGCTTTGCCTTTTTTGAAAAGGCTTGATAATGCCGTACAAACTTTATCAAAAAGAGGTCCTGACAAAAACGGAACTTTTTTTCATAGTTGTGTTGCCTTAGGTCATGCGCGCCTTTCGGTTATTGATACATCCGATGCTGCATCACAGCCATTCACAGATAACTCGGGAAGATATACCATCGTTTTCAATGGTGAGTTTTATAATTTCAAACAACATCGCGATGGCTTGCTGAAAAAGGGAATTCAACTGAAATCTCAAAGTGATACGGAAGTCCTTTTATATTTGTATATCACCGAAGGTCCATCCTGCCTCGAAAAGATCAATGGGTTTTTTGCTTTTGCAATTTACGATAAAGAAGAAGAATCTCTTTTTATTGCAAGAGACAGAATAGGAATTAAACCACTTTTTATTTATAAGGATGATGAAAAATTTATTTTTGCTTCCGAGCTGAAAGCGTTGCTTCAATACGGCATTCATAAGGAACTTGACTACACTTCGTTGTTTCAGTATTTGCAATTAAATTATATTCCCGGCCCTTTTTCCATTTTAAAAAATGTAACAAAGCTGAAACCAGGAAAATACCTGCAAATCCGCAAGGACGAAATAACAGAAAAAGAGTATTACAAAATCCCTTTTCAGCCTGGTGATGAAATTAAAAAATATAGCGTAGGATATGAGGATGCGCAAAATATAATTTTTGAACTCCTTGATAATTCTGTAAAACTGAGAATGATATCAGATGTGCCTTTGGGCGCATTTCTCAGTGGAGGTATCGATTCTTCAATTATTGTTGCTCTTGCATCAAAATATACAGAAAGATTAAACACATTTTCAATTGGTTTTAAGAATGAACAGTTGTTCGATGAAACCCGCTATGCCGCTTTGGTTGCTGAGAAATATAAAACCAATCATACTGTTTTCTCTTTATCGAACGATGATTTATTTTCCGTTTTATTTGAAGTCCTTGATTATACCGATGAACCTTTTGCTGATTCTTCCGCACTGGCAGTTTATATTTTAAGTAAGCATACACGTAAACATGTAACGGTAGCTCTTTCAGGTGATGGGGCTGATGAACTGTTTGGCGGATACAATAAGCACAGGGCAGAATTCCGAATAAGAAATGCGGGAGTGGCCGAAAAGTCGCTGAGGTTGTTAAATCCGTTATGGAATGTTTTACCACAATCGAGAAACTCTGCGTTTGCTAATAAAATAAGACAATTTAGCCGGTTTGCGGATGGAATGAATTTGTCTGCTGATGAACGTTACTGGAAATGGTGCGGCTTTGCTGATGAAACTGAAATAGAAAACATGCTGAAAGTAAAAATAAATAAAGAATATTCGGAGAGAAAAAGGCAAATACTTCAATATATTTCAGAAAAGGGAAGTATGCATGAAGTATTGTATTCCGATATGCACCTGGTGTTGCAAAACGATATGCTGACAAAGGTTGATATGATGTCGATGGCAAATTCGCTTGAAGTCAGGGTGCCTTTTCTTGACCATAACTTAGTGAGTTATGCTTTTTCTTTACCTTCGGAATTCAAGATAGATAAGCGTTTTGGTAAGAAAATTATACGGGATGCTTTCAGAAAAAAGTTGCCGGACGAAATATATCACAGGTCGAAACATGGATTTGAAGTACCTTTGCTCAAGTGGTTCAGGAAAGAATTGAAATCGTTTATCTTTGATGAGTTGTTGAATGAAGATTTTGTCAGGGAGCAGGGATTATTTGATTTTGTTGAAATTTCAAAACTTAAAGAAAAATTGTTTTCAAATAGTCCTGGCGATGCTTTCGCACGTATTTGGGGATTGATAGTATTTCAATATTGGTGGAAAAAATATTTTAAAGATTGACAATATGCCGAGAGTGTTAAGAATTATCAACAGGTTTAACTTGGGTGGACCTACTTATAATGCAGCCTACCTTTCTAAATATCTGGCGCCTGAATTTGAAACTTTATTTGTTGGTGGTACTATTGACGAAACCGAAGGTAGCTCTGAATTCGTTGTCAACAATCTCGGATTGAAACCTTTAATCATTCCCGAAATGAGAAGGCCGTTCAATTTATTTGCCGATCATGAAGCCTGCAAAAGAATAAAAAAAATAATCAGCGAATTCAAACCCGATATTATTCACACACATGCTTCGAAAGCGGGGGCGCTGGGCCGCCTTGCGGCACATAAAATGAATGTGCCTGTTATCGTTCATACATTTCACGGACATGTATTTGATGCGTATTTTGACAGACTATCATCATTTTTCTATATCAATGTCGAAAGATACCTTGCAAAAATAAGCTCTAAGATTATTGCCCTTTCTGAAAACCAGAAAAACGACCTTTGCAAAAAATATAAAATCTGTCCGGAAGAAAAAATTGATGTTATTCCCTTAGGATTTGATCTGTGTAGGTTTCAGGAAAATATTGTGGAAAAAAGAAACAATTTCAGAAATGAATATCATATTAAAAAAAATGAAATTGCTATTGCAATAATCGGACGAATAGTCCCTGTTAAAAATCACAATCTTTTTCTCGAAGCTCTTAAATATGTTACTGAGCGAACAACGGTTAATATACGCGTGTTTATTGTTGGCGATGGCGAGAGTATGATCAATGTTCAGAATAAAGCCCATAAATTGGGATTGTCTTATACTGAAAATAAAAACGAATCACAGAAGCACCTGATAACGTTTACCTCATGGATCAAAGAAGTTGACGTGGTTATTTCCGGAGCAGATATTATTGCTTTATCTTCACTGAACGAGGGTACACCTGTAAGCCTGATCGAGGCGCAGGCCGGAAATAAACCGGTGGTTTCAACAAATGTGGGTGGAATTGAAAATGTAGTGATCCCGAATGTTACAGCCTTGTTGTCCCCCAATAATGATACTGTAGCTTTTGCTGAAAATTTGTTAAAAGTAATTGAATCAGAGAAATTACGAAATAAAATGTCTTCAAAAGGTTGGGAATTTGTAAGAGAAAGATTTCATTTTACACGAATGGTAAGGGATACGAGAGAACTTTATTACAAACTTCTGAAAAATAAAGTTTAAAAAAAATGATAAATATTATTTTGATGTACTGGAATAAAAATAAAGATTTCTCACTTCGTTCGAAATGACAATTTATTTGTGTTGATTTAGGGCATGGGGAAGCGTGCCGACTTGCGTCGGCGCGCTTCCCCATGCATCCCCCACAAAAAAAAACTGTCATTCCGAATGGAGCAAAGCGGAATAAGGAATCTAAGTTAAACCAAGATAGAGAGAATCGTAATAAAATTTATTTTACGTAGCGCCTCAAAAAAGATTTTGCCTGTTTGATTAAAAAAGAAAACTTTTTTTTATACATTTGTTCATTCAAGTTAAAAAAAATGAAAAAATTAGCGCTATTTATATTCCTCTCTTTATTAATTACATCCTGTAAAGTATTTTCACCAAGCCAGATGCTTCGAACCGGCCCGGGATATAAATATTCTAAATTCCTTGCCAGCGATTCTGTACAGGAATACAGGATTGCTCCTTTTGATAAAATTTCTTTTTACATTTCCCCAAACAATGGTGAAAAGTTGTTAGATCAAGTTGCTGCGAGTGCAAATACAAATGTAAATACAAATACAAATGCAGGCACCTCTTATACTATTGAATATGATGGATCGGTGAAATTTCCGGTTTTTGGAAGAATTAAACTTAGCGGGTATACGGTGAGGGAAGCTGAAAAAATGCTGGAGGATAGGTATTCCAAGTTTTATAATAATCCTTTTGTTAAATTAGAAGTCACAAATATGAGGGTTATTTTATTTAGCAAAGGTTTATCTGGACCAGCTTCTGTTATTTCTCTCGCAAATCCCAATACTACTTTATTTGAAGCATTGGCAAGTGCCGGTGGAGTTTTCGGTGGCAAGTCATACAATATAAAACTTATCAGAGGAGACCTTATAAATCCGCAAATATATCTTATTGATTTATCAACTTTGGAAGGAATGAAAAAAGCAAACCTGATTTTACAAACAAACGATATAATTATTATAAGACCACGAAATAATATTTCAGAAAGAGCCATGACTTTTGTTACACCTTATTTATCCCTTATGTCTTTTATTTTATTAATACTTCAAACGGTTAAATAAAACTAATGGCAAAAAAAAAGATATCAAATATCAATGATGAACTTGATATCAGGTTATTTC
>JBBAAT010000176.1:0-6000 GCA_041658145.1 Bacteroidales bacterium
GATTCCTTGTGATCAACATAGTTAATAAACTTGTTTAGCCCTCGCTGTTTTACGTTTGTACTTTTGTGTTTTTAGATTGTTAAAATTATTAATTTTGCAAAGATATGAGCCCACCTGCCTAGCCGGCAAGGCTGGCGCAATGGCTGGCTCTGAGTGACATTTGCGGTTTGCAATTCGGTTATAAATAGTTTTTAGTAGCACCCTTAATATCGGTTGCTGGTTTTTCTTTGTACTTGTCTTCATAGTCAAAAAAAACTTTCATTCTTTCATAAAATTTTACTTTAAGAAAATCAAAAAATGAAACAATCAGGGTTTCTTTATCTTCCCCCCCCCCCTTCTCCTTTAATTCGAAGACAATTTCACTTCCATGCACTTTACCTTTTTTATTGGTTATTACATCACTTTTGATTGTGTTCTTTTTAAAACTTACTGGTTTTTGCGACTTTGGGCTGTATAAATCCATTTTTTTTAGTTAAGGGCACTTAATTTATTATTTAAATATTTGATTATATCTTATCAATATTTATAACAAAAATATTTTAATATTTATTTGAAATCAAGTAATTTAAATAAAATATTTCGTTTAATAAATAAATTAAATTGCTTAATTAAGCTAAAATCAAATTACTTAATATGCTTAAATATGTACTTAATTATTTGCTTATTTAAATTCAGTTGCTTATTTTTACAGAAATTTTTACTTAATGGCTGTCTTTTCTTTCACCGAAACCCCTATCTTAAATGTGCTTGAACTAGCACATTCTATGCTACCGGGAATAGAAAAGATTATTGCTATTTATTGCCACCCTGAAACATTTCAATTAAAAGCTAAATGTGCAATAAAAGTGATTGGGCAGGACAAAGTAATTGAAGATATCAACATTGAGGATCAGGATGGAATAATTGATAAACTCCGTAAAACAAATTCCTATTTCAACTGGTACCGAAAGGATGAAACTCCTTTTGAAATGAAGCAGAAGAAAAAACATGCACAGATGAATGTCTTTCATGAACTTGAAAATGTTGTTTTGTCGCTCGGGTATTATAATGAACATGATAAAAAATATGACCTTTTGTTTTTCTACTTTAACAAGGACATGAGTAATTTTGGAGTGTCGGATAGTGATATTTTTTTATTACCTGAAAACAAAAAGATTATAGGTTTTATGCTGTATAACAGCATTAAAACGATAATGGAATCAACCAAAAAGGATCTTTCCATTCTTTCATCGTACAATGAAAACACAAAGTCGCTGATAAAAAGGTATTCTCATGCGAAAGATGAACTGTTGAAAGCGAGGAATAATTATGGACTGAGCTTAGTTGATCTATGCAAAATGTATGTAAAAGAACTACGTGAAGGAGATTTCCGTTTCAATTATATTCTTACCGAAGATGCACTGAACAGAATCAAAGCATACCATGGAGATATTACTGAGTTGAAAAATATTATTCAAAAGGCTGTTGACTATGTGACCAATCTATATTTCGATAGTAATGAACAAGATATTTACATTTCAGAAGATTATCTTAATTTCGAAACAATTAGCACAGGAACTGCAACAAAACCTCAGGAAGCCCAACTATATGACAGGTATTCAAAAACTATAATGTTACTTGATAAGCTTGAAAATGCTGCAAGGGATGTAGTTGCTAAAAGTATGGACATTACCAGCGCTAATGTAGGAAATGCATGCTCCACTCCTATTACTGCACCTGCAATTTCTGATGCTGTGAAGAAGCACAGAAATAAGATTATTTTTCTGCTGAATAAATATCCTGAAAGATGGAAATTGATCCGCTCAGATTTCAGACCGGTAAGGAACATATTGTCATCCCGACCTGATATAATGGAAAAATCCGCTTAGGTTTCTTTAAGAGGCTACCTAAAATGTATCCAGAATCACAAGTAGTGCGTAGATCACTCCTGGTATCCAAAACAAGAGTGTTAGTAAAACGTCAATCCAGAAATCATTTCCAATTCCACGCACAAGGTAAACAGCCAGTGGAGGCAAAAGTATAGCAATGATACACAAAAGCAAATCGTTATCATCTGCAATAACTGAAGTTCTTGTTGCATTATTTACAAAATGGTTCATTACATAGCTGCCGGTACGTTTAACTTTTTCTTTCGTTGTTTTTGTTAATAATCCCGTATTTGCATCAGCAGTTTTCATATTGCTTTTGGGGTAAATTTCTTGTTGAAAATTACCTGCCGGAACAGGAGCCGTAATCAGACTGATCGTAGCAACTGACTTTTCGGAAATATCGGCTATTTCATTGCAGGTAATCTGAACCGGCTTTATTTCACTATTTATTTCTTTTTTTGAAGAATTGATTACAACAGTTGCCTGCCTGTCCGGTAGGCAGGTTTCTCCTTTTTTAAAATGTGTGTATTTTCTGGTGTTGAAATTGTTATCTTTTGTAAGGCTGCATGAAGAAAATATTACCCCCAGTAACATTACGGAAGCGATCATTAATTTACTGTTCTTTCTGTTCATAATAAAAGGGTTATTTACTATTTAGGTATAAAGGTATGGGTTATAAAGGTATATGGGTGGTGAATTTATAGGTTTTTTTCCTTATTATACCTTATACCTCTATTTCCCTATACCTAAATAATTATGGTTATTTATTGTTATTTTCAATGATTTTCATAAGTTCTGATATTTTGGGAGCAAGAATGATCTCTGTTCTTCTGTTTTTTGCTTTGCCTTCAGTAGTAGAATTGTCAGCAACAGGGTAATTATCGGCTCTTCCGGAAGGAATTATTTGTTTAGGATTTACGCCATAATCTACAGTAAGAATCCTGACAATGGCTGTAGCCCTCATTACACTTAGATCCCAATTGTCTTTAATCACTTCTCCTTTCAGAGGAACATTATCGGTATGTCCTTCGATAACAATATCAATATCGCTTTGCTTGGAAAGCACCTCCCCTACTTTAGCAAGGGCTTCTTTACCCTTTTTATCAACAATTGCACTGCCTGATTTAAATAAAAGTTTTTCGGAAAGAGAAACATATACTTTACCATCCTTCATATCCACAGTTAATTCATCACTTGAAAAGCCAAGCAAGGCGTTCTTGATCTTTGCAAGCAGTTGTTCGCTTACTTCCTTTTGTTTGTCAATTGCGGTTTGCAGATCACTTATCTTTTTATTGCTTTCCTGAAGCAGATCGAGCTTTTTCTGAAGTTCAGCATTCAGCTTTTCGAGCTCGCCCTGGCTGGTTTCAGCAAGTTCTTTTTTCTTTTTTTCAAGGTCTTTGTATTTCACAAAAAGACTATCGAATTTTGTATTCAGCACAGTGAACTTATTTAAAAGCGCTGAATATTGTTTAAGTTTGTCAGCCTGAAGTTGTCTGTATTTCTTTTTAGCTACACAGGAACTCAGTATAACTGAACCGACAAGAAGGATTGCGATGATTTTAATCAAGTTTTTCATAGGTTATATTATTTTTCAAAGTTTTTCGGATTAAGTGCAAATGGTGACCAGTCTTTAAAAAAATTCATTACTTTCTTTCCGTCATATCCATCACCTGATTCAAGCAGTCCTGTATCTTGCGTATGAATTTGTTTTCCTTTACCATCAAGAATAACGATAACCGGAAATCCGAATCGTTGAGGATATTGAAGGGTTTTTAGAATTTCAAGATTTGTATTTTCAGTGCTGTAATTGAGGTGAACTACCACATAACTGCTTTGCATTACGGAATCAATTTCGTGATCTTCTTTACAAAATTTATTGAACCTGATACACCATTTACACCAATTTCCACCGATCTGAATAAGTACATGTTTGCCTGTGGAGTCAGCCAATGCAAATGCTTTTGAGATATCGGCTTTCGCGTCCGCATTAGGATTGTATAATTTATTCTTTACTTCCTGCCCATAAGAAAGTTTGCTCACAAAGCATAAAAAAAGTATAGTTTTCAACAGTGTTTTCATCGTTTTTTCCACATTCAAAGTTATAAAAAAAAATTGAATGCATTTCTAATACCGATTACCAATATATAACCCGCCTGCCAATGCGAGAACCTTCTGGTGGCGGGCAGGTAGTCCAAAAAAAATGCACTAAATATATTGTGTATCGGCATTAATTGGTATAAGCCCATAGTTAGTATTTATTTTTTCTAAATGCTTACTTTTCCAGTTCTTAATAATTGTATCAAAATTATATTTTATTTCTATGCCTTGTTTTTCATAAGAATTTTCTCTAAAAATTTTGTCAGCTCCAATAAAAGCATAGTCGCTGTCCCAATAATCAGAGTTAAATAATAGCGGAACATGTAAGTTTTCTTTTCCAAAAATTGAAATTCTTAATGGCACTTTATCTTTATTTCTATTAATCCACTCGCTCAAATAATTCCACTCATTGTCTTTTAAGGAAGTCCGACCTTTATTTATCATTGGCAAAAGAAGAAGTTCTGCTATTTTATATTGTATTGCAAACTCAAGCAATTCATCAAGTCCTTTTATTGTCAGCGAATTTACTACTGTATTAAATCCTATTGGAATTTTACCATTTGTATATTCAAGCACTTTAATTAAGTTCTTCAAAGGTTTATGGCGAAGTTGAGAATAAATTGGTTCTATTCCATCAATTGAAAATCTTAAAAGTGATATGCGCCCCATTAAACTATTAATCTTGTCAGGCGAAAGATGATGTCCGTGGGTAGTAATGCTGATTCCCAAATTTGTCTCATTCCAAACTTGTTGACATATTTCAATTAAGTCAGGGTGTAAAGTTGGTTCGCCACCACCGAACGCAATATCAAATGTTCCAAAATTGTCAAGGGTTTTGCAATAGTTAATAATAACATCTTTTTCTAAGAAATTGTTTTTAAGATTAACATGACAATAAGAACACTCAAAGTCGCACTTGTCCGTAATTGCAATGCTAACTGTTCTTGGCGCTAAAGAATAATGGTCTAAGTTTGTTTTTATTTCATCAATTAGAATGTGAAGTCCGCTTACTCTGTCATAACAATGAACTCCGTCTGGCTCAATTCTTACTTTCATTTTTTAATATTTATATCAATTGCTCCCGATTGAAAAAGAACTTTTAATATTCCACCGATATTGCTTGTTCTGAGGCTTGAAATAGTAATCTTGTTTCCGCTTATTTCAATGTCCGGTGTATTGTCAACACCGGTTTCAAATTCTTCTTCTGTAACCCTGTATGGTATCCAAGGATATTTGTCCTTCCATTTTTCTTCAAACTCTTTTACGGAAGGATAACGCTGTTCCCAGGAAGCAAGCGTCATGTCTTCAACAATTTCAAAAGCTTCTTTAGCTTTCTCATTGTTTTCAAATTGTCCAATAATTGCCACATTCCAGGAATGTGATGAACCGAATTCATACCAGGTTTTCATATTGATTGTGTTTTAGTTTTAACATTCCGACTAACTATCGGCTTGCTGTATTAAGTTATTTCTTCTAAAAAATAATATGCAATCTTAATAAATATTAAAATCTTAGGCAAGTATTTCGTCTAAACTTTTTTTTTAACGCATCATTTGTCTTATACACATTCTTATCAGATTTGCCTGTCTGCCGACAAGGCAGGCGAAAAATGATTAGAATGTGTTATGCTGATAGCAACAGGTTTGTCCCGAAGTTTCGGGATGCAAACCTGTTCCGTATCGGTATAAATAACAGGTCGCTCCATAAGAAGCCAAGAAAAATAGATCATTCCGTAATATCTTCGTTCCAAAGTTCCTGATTCTCTTCAATAAATTTTTTCATCATATCAATGGTGAGTGCGTCATTCAGTAATATTACTTCTACCCCACGACTTTTCAGGAAATCAATATTACCGTCAAAGTTAATATTCTCACCTATTACTACTTTTGGGATTTTAAACTGGACAATGGTTCCGGAGCACATCATACACGGGCTTAATGTTGTGTAGAGCGTCATTCCTTTATAAGTCTTTTGCCTTCCGGCATTTTGAAGGCAATCCATTTCGCCATGCAATATAGGATTATTTTTTTGAACA
>JBBAAT010000177.1:0-5883 GCA_041658145.1 Bacteroidales bacterium
ACCTTACGACAGCAACACCGCGCCATGCGACCCTTCGCAAAACACACCGGGAACAGGCTGGCCTTACTGTTGGTCGGAAATATATTCCAATGTAGGAACTTACAATGACCAGTGCAACGGATTGAACAATCCGATTGATTCTGTTAATCAGATTAACCACACCGGATATTTTTCCCCGGAGAATCCATTTTCAGGTTTGATCGGTTGCCCTCTAAATGGGACATGGAGCATACAGATATGTGATGACTGGGGACAGGACAACGGTTATATTTTCGATTGGACTCTTAACCTCGACCCAAGCCTTATTCCAACCGGCTGGACATATAGCGTACCCATAGATTCAATTGCATGGAGTGGTCCTTTCATAGAACAACAATTGGATTCCTCCATTATCGTATTCCCGGATTCCGGCGGAATTTTCACATATACCATTACCATATATGATGCCTTTGGCTGCTCTTATGATACTACGTTTCACATTACGGTTATTAACACTCCTGAGGTCAATCTTGGTAATGACACATCTGTGTGCGACGGAACAACCCTGACACTTGACGCAGGGAACCCTAATGCTGACGCTTATTTGTGGAGCACAGGAGCAACTTCGCAGCAATTTATAGTAAACACAACCGGAACATATATTGCGGAAGTCACAAATACAGATGGAGGCGCTCTGCAATGCAAGGATTCAGACACTATAACTGTTAAGGTCTTTCCAGTACCACTTGTCAATCTTGGGACAGATACTTGTACTGAAACAGGTATTGTGCTTGATGCCGGTCCAGGCGGCGCCGGTTACATTTATAACTGGTCGAACGGCGCAAGCACGCAAACCATCAATGTTTCATCTACAGGGATATATTTCGTGGAAGTCCAGTCGGGTATAGGTTCTCCGTGCTTCGATAAAGACACAATCAATATAAAGGTTATTCCTCATCCTGTGGTTGATCTGGGTCCCGATACAACAATTTGCATACAGCGGTCTGTTATTCTTACTGCCACTCAATCAAATGAAACTTCAGAGTTTACATATGTATGGAATCATGGAGGGTACAACACTTCATCTGTTGAGTTCAGTCCTAACGGCATTCCGGGACCACATATTGTTTCCGTTGTAAAAACCGGCTGTACTACTGCAACAGATACTGTTATAGTAACCGGTAAACTTTGCGATGTTACTGTTCCCAACGTATTTACTCCAAATGGCGATGGTTATAACGATTTCTTTTTTATAAAAGGTTTAAAAGATTATCCAAATACGCTGCTGCAAATATATAACCGATGGGGAAAGAAAATTTATGAAAGTACGAATTACCAGAATGATTGGGACGGAAAGAGCTATAGCGATGGTGTATATTTCTTTATTATTACCTTTATTGATTACTATGAGCCAATGACAGGTACAATAACGATTTTCAGAAAAAATTAATTTCTTGCCAACAGGTATTACAATTTTCTCTTTACTTCAACTGTTTCGTATCCTTCAATAATATCGCCTGCTTTGATATCGTTAAAGTTTGCAATATTTAAACCGCACTCGTATCCTGCGCTTACTTCTTTTGCATCATCTTTGAAACGTTTGAGAGAACCCAGCTCTCCTGAATATACGACAATACCATCGCGGATCAGTCGCACCATGGTATTACGGGTGATCTTTCCGTCGAGAACCATACAACCCGCTACGGTTCCAACCTTTGTAATTTTAAATACATCGCGTATCTCAAGATTGCAAATGATCTTTTCTTCAATCTCGGGAGCAAGCATACCTTCAATAGCAGATTTAAGCTCATTGATGGCGTTATAAATAATAGAATATAAACGTATATCAATCTGTTCTTGTTCTGCAAGCTTGCGGGCGCTCATGGAAGGACGAACCTGGAATCCGATAATAATTGCGTTAGAAGCAGAGGCAAGAAGCACATCTGATTCGGTTATCAGTCCCACCGATTTATGAATTACATTAACCTGAACCTGCATAGTTGATTGTTTCAATAAAGCATCTGTCAATGCTTCAACAGAACCATCCATATCTCCTTTGATAATAAGATTAAGCTCTTTAAAGTCGCCAATGGCAATACGACGACCAATTTCATCGAGGGTAATATGTTTCTGTGTGCGCAAACCCTGTTCGCGCTGCAATTGCAGTCGTTTGGTAGCAATACTCTTCACTTCATGTTCATCGTCCATCACATTGAACTTATCCCCGGCTTGAGGAGCGCCGTTCAAACCCAGCAATAACACCGGTGTGGACGGTCCCGCTGTTTTGACAGGCAGGTTTCGTTCGTTAAACATCGCTTTTATCCTGCCGTACGTACAACCCGCCAATACCATATCACCTATTCGCATGGCGCCATTTTGCACAAGTACTTTTGAAATATAGCCACGTCCTTTATCTAATGAGGATTCTATAACTGTCCCCGATGCATTTTTCTCCTCATTTGCTTTAAGATCAAGAAGTTCGGCTTCGAGCAATACCTTGTCCAGCAATTGTTCCACATTAACACCTTTTTTAGCTGAAATTTCCTGCGACTGGTATTTCCCACCCCAATCCTCAACAAGGTAATTCATGTTGGCAAGTTGTTCCTTAATTTTTTCGGGATTGGCACTGGGTTTATCTATTTTATTAATTGCAAAAACAATCGGAACACCGGCTGCTACTGCATGATTGATCGCTTCTATGGTTTGAGGCATAACATTTTCTTCAGCAGCTATAACCACAATTACGATATCTGTAACTTTTGCACCGCGCGCCCTCATGGCAGTAAATGCTTCGTGGCCTGGCGTGTCAAGGAAAGTGATCTTTTTACCATTTTCCAATAAAACTTCATACGCACCGATATGCTGTGTGATACCCCCTGCCTCGCCGGCAATGACATTGGTTTTTCTGATATAGTCGAGCAATGAGGTTTTTCCGTGATCAACATGCCCCATTACAGTAACGATAGGATGTCGCGGAGTAATATCTTCAGGATTATCATCAACTTCTTTTATAGCTTCCTGCACATCCACACTCACAAATTCCACTTTGTAGCCAAACTCATCAGCAATGATACTAAGTGTTTCTGCATCCATGCGCTGATTGATGGAAACAAACAATCCAAGGCTCATACAAGTAGAAATAATCTGAGTCACTGAAACATTCATCATGCTGGCTAGCTCATTGGCTGTAACAAATTCGGTAACCTTGATGATTTTTGCTTCTCCTTCAACCCTATCAATTTCCTGCTGAGTATGTTGGCTAATCATTTCACGTTTCTGTCTGCGATATTTGGAAGCCTTGGACTTACCTGAACCACTAAGGCGGGCAAGTGTTTCCTTTATCTGCTTCTGGATTTCTTCTTCCGAAACCGCAGGTTTAAAATAGTCTTTCTTATGAACAGTTTTTTTTTCTTTTACCTTCGATTTGTCTTGAATAATTTCCTGTGTTGAATTTATTTTAAAATCTTTTTTGATCCGTTTTCTTTTCTTCTTCTTGCTTTTATTTTCACTTGCAGGATCGGTAGGAAGCTTTTTATGCAATTCTTTCATTGCCGGAAGTTCCATCCTGCCCAGTATGGTCGGGCCTCCGAGTTTAACCATTTCGGTGGGGAGAAAATTATCAGGTAATTCTTTCTTTTCCTGAGGAATTTCTTTCTCTTCAATAACAACAGATCCATCTTCCTCTTTAGTGATTATTTTCTTTTTCGGGAATCTGGCTTTGCGCTCTGCGTCTTTTTTCGCCTTCGTTTTCCTGGCAGGTTTAGTTTTAACATTCATCGAATCAAGGTCGATCCTGCCAACTACTTTGATCTTGGATTTCGACCCGGTTTCTGCCGTATCAGATTCATGTGCTGCTTCTTTTTCCGAAGCCTTTTTTTCTTTTACTGTTTCTTTTTGCTGTTCTTCAACTTTTTCAATTCGTTTCTCTTTTTCAGCCGGTCTTTTCTCCTTTTCTTCTTCCTTTGTTTTTTTTGATTTTACTTTTTCGGTAACTTTTTTATTTTTCGCCTGCCTGTCCGGTAGGCAGGTTATTTCTTTTTTCTTCGTGGTTTTGGATTCCATGGGCAATTTATCCGTATCAATTTTACCAAGGACTTTGGGCGCTTTTATTTTCGTTTCTGTTTTAAATATTTCTTTTTTCCCGGCAACAACAGATTTCAGATCTTTTATCAGCAATTCTTTACTTTCAATTTCTTTTTCATGGACAACAGGGTTTGAATCATCAAGGGTAATTGTTTCCTTCCTGGCAAATGAAAGTCCAAGACGCCGCGATTCTTCTTTGACATTTTTTTCAGATTGAAATTCTTTTACCAGAAAGTCATACATTTCGGATGTTATTTTAGCATTTGGATTTGCCTCAATATGATGACCTTTTCCGGATAGGAAATCAACGATCGTTTGTAAACCAATGTTAAATTCCTTTGCTACCTTACTAAGTCGTAATATTTGTGATACTTCTGTCATACTCAATCTTTATCTTTGTATATTTTAATAATCAATATAGTACAAGAATTATGCTGTTAAATTAATTTATTATTCGAATTCTGATTTCAGGATCTTCATCACTTCCTTGATAGTTTCTTCTTCAAGGTCTGTTCTATGAACTAGCTCGTCAATGCTAAGTTCCAGCACGCTCTTTGCGGTGTCACATCCAATATTCTTAAGTTCGTCAATGATCCACTGATCAATCTCATCGCTGAATTCTATCAGATCCACATCTTCGACATCTTCATCTGTATCCCGATACACGTCAATTTCATATCCAGTCAGCTTTCCGGCAAGTTTAATGTTGAAACCACCTTTTCCGATTGCAAGAGAAACCTGGTCGGGCTTCAGGTAAACATCAGCACGCTTTGTATCTTCGTGAAGGACAATAGAAGATATTTTTGCAGGGCTTAATGCACGCTGAATGTAAAGTGTCGGGTTACCTGTATAATTGATAACGTCAATATTTTCATTTTTCAATTCACGGACTATTCCATGAATTCTTGATCCTTTCATACCTACACATGCTCCAACCGGGTCGATTCGGTCATCATAAGATTCAACCGCCACTTTTGCCCTTTCGCCGGGTACTCTAACAATATTTTTAATGGTAATAAGTCCGTCAAACACTTCAGGGACTTCTGACTCGAACAATCTTTCAAGAAACATAGGAGATGTTCTCGACAATATGATCGCCGGAGTATTATTTCTCAGCTCTACGATCAACACCACTGCACGTAATGTATCACCTTTTCTATAAAAATCGGAAGGAATTTGTTCTGATTTCGGAAGAATCAATTCAACACCTTCATCATCAAGTATAAGAATTTCTTTCTTCCAAACCTGATATACTTCACCGGTAATAATTTCACCAATTTTTTCTTTGTATTTCTTGTAAACATTATCCTTTTCCAGATCAAGTATTTTGGATGCAAGATTCTGTCTGATGGAAAGGATTTCCCTGCGACTAAAATTTTCCATTTTGAATTCTTCAGATACTTCTTCGCCTACTTCAAAATCAGGTTCTATCTTGATGGCTTGGGAATATGTAATTTGTTGATTGTCGTCTTCAACTTCACCATCTGCCACAATGGTACGGTTACGCCAAATTTCGAGGTCGCCTTTGTCCACATTAACGATAATATCAAAATTATCGGATGACCCGAATTTTTTGAGGAGCATATTCCTGAATACATCTTCCAGGATACGCATCATCGTTGCACGGTCAATGTTCTTGAACTCCTTGAATTCCGAAAAGGATTCAACTAAATTTATATGTTCCATTGTATAGTAATGTTAAATGTTTACAACCAACATGGTTTCCTTTACATATTCGAATGCCAGTGTTGACGTGACTTTTGCTATTTCTTTTTTTTTATTGATTTTATTTATAACTGTTTCTGTAATGGTAAATCCGTT
>JBBAAT010000178.1:0-5878 GCA_041658145.1 Bacteroidales bacterium
TGCAAGTACCCACTCTCCTAATTTCACACTGTCCGAATTACCGTATGCAAGATAAGGCAGGTCTTTTTCTTCGATTTTAATTAAAGCAAGGTCGGTTCCCTGATCGGTTCCAATGATCTTGCCGTCATAAGTTCTTTTATCATTTAGTGTCACTTCAATGGAACTGGCTCCTTGCACAACATGGTTGTTTGTTACAATGTAACCATCATCAGAAAGAATAACACCGGAACCTGATGCTTTAATCGGAGCAAGGTTGTACTGATATCCCGGGTTATTGAAGAAACCCCAAGGGTCCCAGAAACCACCGAAAAAATCATCATACACAGCGCTTTTCTGCTGATATTCTGTAGTGATATGCACAACAGCATGTATTGATATTTCTGCAGCAAAAGTTAAATCAACATTTCCGGGAATTATTGCCGGTGTGTAACTTGCAACTTTTTGAACAGCATTTGTAGTTCCAATTGCAGATAAACCTCCGGCAAAGGCAATCAAAACAAAAGTCAAAATTTTCTTTTTCATATATCAAAATTTTAAAATTTTTAAAAATGAATTCAGGCAATAATATTTATACCTTGATTATGCAAATATTAGAATAGTTTTGCCAAACATAATAGCATTTCATTGAACGATCTATATTTCGCATTATTGTTAATCTATTGTTAAAAATTGTTAAATAAAAAGTGTTAAACAATCTGTGTTTTTTATACCTTTGCTGCCCAATTCAGTTATACCGCATAGAAAACATTAATTATATTTTCGCAGGGGTATAATTTTCAAAACCAATAGAACATAATGAAGAAATCAAAGAACAAATTCTTTTACTTGCTGGTCGGAATTTTCATTGGCTTTTTCATTGTATGGAGTATTACCTGGTGGCAGGGATATAATACGACGGGAAAATGGAGAGTTATCAAAAAAGTTAAATCTTATTTCAGTAGTTTTTTTAACAAAAATGATAATCAAAATGTCACAATTATTACTGAAAATGCCGGTAAACAGAAAACCGATAATAAACGCGTAAACAAACCCAATCCCGAACTTAAGAACGATTCAGCCTATTACGATACAACTAACCTGAATTTATACGATCCGAATGCACTTGATGAATTCCTTGCCAGATATAATGGGCAATTACCAGACTCATTGGTTCTTGATTCCATCTTAAAAAACCAAAATAATATTGATATCAATACCTATAGTGCATCTGACAACATCCCGATAAAAAAGGACCAGCTCATTTATGCAAAATCATTTACTATCCCGGGAATAGATCAATTTAACAACGATGATCCCGACAAGATTGACTCTTTGCTCACCGACAACAAAGCGAACACCCTGAATAAATTCAAAAATATGTTTAGTGTTGAATTCTGGAAATCACCTATCAACTATAAAGGTTATAAAACCGGCAAAAACAAATTAGTATTATTCGGCATTGATCAGTTCAATATGATATCTTTCAAAATGCTGAATAAAACGCTTTACATGAAATATATATCGGATTATTATCAGGTAGATAAAACATCGGAATTTAAATCGCTCGTTTCGGTAAACAATCAAAACATCATAAATCAGCTTAACAGCAAATGATCATCAGGTTTTATAAATATCATGGCTCAGGTAACGATTTTATTTTAATTGATAACCGAAGTTTAGTTGTCAGGAATTACAATAAATCTGCCGACATTATTGCACGGCTTTGTCACCGTAAATTTGGTATAGGAGGTGATGGATTAATACTTGTAAACAGAAGCAATGATATGAATTTTGAGATGGTGTATTTCAATTCTGATGGCAAAGAAGGAAGTATGTGTGGCAATGGAGGCTTCTGTTGCGTGGCTTATGCAAACAGTCTGGGCATTATAAAGGACAAAACAGTGTTTAAAGCTACAGATGGTTTACATGAAGCTATTATTATGAATAAAGAAAAAGATACCACTTTTGTAAGCCTGAAAATGCAGGACGTTCAGGAAATTAAAAAGCATGATGAGTATTTCCTGATAAACACAGGTTCTCCGCATTATATAAGATTTACACAAAATGTAAAAAAGCTTGATATATTTTCTGAAGGCAGAAAAATCAGATACAGTGAAGCATTTTTGGAAAAAGGAGTCAATGTGAATTTTGCGGAATTGCATGAAGAGTATATTTTTCTGAGAACTTATGAAAGAGGAGTGGAAGACGAAACATTATCATGTGGAACCGGCGCCACTGCAGCAGCACTGGCAGCAAGCTTTTCGGGATATATTAAAAACAAAACACAATGCCATATTAAAATGCCCGGCGGAAATTTAACTGTTCGTTTCAATAAAACCTCAGAAACTTCGTTTGATAACATTTGGATAGATGGAACGGCTGTGTGTGTGTATAAAGGAGAAATTAACATTTGAAAAATAATGGTAACTATTCAACCCCCGTTTATAAACAATAGAATAACGAATGAAGAACAACGAATAGCGAAATATAAAATGATTGAAAAGAAATATGATATTGATGAACGGTTGATTGACTTTGCAGTAGCTATTATTAACTATGTTGAAAGTATACCTAATTCCAAATCAGCAAGCCATTTGGGAGGACAACTTTTAAGATCTGGCACATCTCCTTCTTTAAATTATGGAGAGGCTAAAAGCGCCGAATCAAAGGGCGATTTTCTTCACAAAATGAAAGTATGCTTGAAAGAGTTAAGAGAATCATACAACTGCTTGAGAATAATGCACAGAGCAAAAATTTACAAATCAGAAAAGCAAGTGCAAGAGTTAATAACAGAATGTAATGAGTTAATATCAATATTTGTGAAAAGCATTGCGACAGCAACAAATAGAACATGAATTTCGACATTCGTTATTCAAATGTTCTATTGTTCATTATTCCATTCGGAAAATATTTGAGGGCTAAATAGTAACAAATGATAAGCAAAATCCTTTCTTTCCGTGCTCCGGAACCAAAAGATATCGATCTGCTTTATAAGTGGGAGAACGATACTTCTATCTGGCATCTGAGTAATACGGTAACGCCTTTTTCAAAACATGTATTAGATGAATATATTCTCCATGCATCCGAGGATATTTACACGGCAAAGCAATTGCGACTCATGATTGACATCACGGAAACATGTGAGACCACAGGATGTATTGATCTTTTTGATTTCGATCCGGTAAATATGCGTGCCGGAATCGGGATTCTTATTTCTGAAAAATTCAGGAACAAAGGATATGCATCGGAAGCCTTATCCATGTTAGTTGACTATACATTCAACACGCTACATCTTCATCAGCTTTACTGCAATATCACTGTAGATAACGAAGTCAGTCTCAAACTTTTTAAGAAACACAACTTCCGGATAATCGGGTTGAAAAAAGAATGGATCAGGCATAAAGACATCTGGATTGATGAATATATATTGCAACTTATTACTCCTGTAAAGCACTAATTTCATATTACAATAATGACGAAACATAAACGATCCGGCTGGTTCAGAATTTTAATGATTGTGGGAATTATTCTGATAGCAGCAGGTGCATTTACTGTTTATAAAGCGTACACAATACTTTATAAGTCGAATGTATATCTCAACGGTAAAAAGTCTGAATACTTATATATCAGAACAGGAGCTGATTTTACTGAGGTTACAGACACATTGCGTAATGGGAAATATTTAATAAATCCTGAAACTTTCGAATGGCTGGCTGATTACAAAGATTATAAAAACCATATAAAACCTGGCAAATATCAGATAAAAACAGGCATGAGCAATAATGACCTGATCAACATGCTTAAATCAGGCCGGCAGGAACCGGTAAAGTTAGTATTTAATAATATCCGCACAAAGTACCAACTTGCCGGTAAGATCGCTAAACAGCTTGAAGCAGATTCGCTTTCGATGATCAATCTCCTGAATGACACGGAATATTTGAAGAAATTTGGTTTTACATCTTACAATGCAGTGGTTGTTTTTATTCCAAACACTTACGAAATATATTGGAATACCTCTGCAAAACAACTGTTTGAAAGAATGAAAGAAGAGCACGAAAAATTTTGGGACAGCAACCGGAAGGGAAAGGCAAAAGAGGCAGGACTCTCACCTATTGAAATAGAAATATTATCGTCAATTGTGCAGGAAGAAACCAAACAATATGCAGAAATGCCGACAATCGCCGGTCTTTACATCAATCGTTTGAATAAAGGGATGAACATGGAAGCCGATCCGACAGTAATATTTGCTATAGGCGACTATACAATAAAGAGAGTACTTAAGCGGCACCTGGAATTTGAATCACCATATAATACATATAAACACAAAGGACTTCCACCCGGACCCATTTGTTTGCCGGATCCAAAAGTTATTGATAAAGCGCTCAATTTTGAAACGCACAATTATATTTTTATGTGTGCAAAAGAAGATTTTTCAGGCTATCACAATTTTGCCAAAACAGGCGCTGAACATGCTGCTAATGCAAGAAGATATCAAAATGCACTTAATAAATATCAGATAAAGTAAAATATTAGTTACTGTTCGGGTTGTCTGAAAATTCCTACCTACCGTCAGGCAGGTCTGATATTCTATAGTTATACCAAACCAAATCTGGTTTTAGGTTGAAAGGTTGAGCGGCTGGTTTGCCCAACCTATTAACTCAATACCCGAATAGTTACAATATTATTTGATAATAACTGAATTTTATTTCATCTTCCCAGGGTACTTGTCATCAAAGTAAATCCAAAACAAGGGAGTATAGCCTCTCAATTCAAGTGAATCTCCATAATTTTCTCTCATAAGCATAACTCCAACGACCTTTTTATCAAAGCTCAATTTCTTTTCATCAAGATACCATTCTTCAAGAAAACGAACTTTTGATATTTGCTGTATGTTTAACTCATGTTTGATAATGGTATCATAAGTTTTGTTTGTTCCATCCGGGTCCATAACACTTATGGTCTCACTTCTGTTACCGATTGCTTTTACCTGTTCTGTGGTCATCGGTTCATTGAAATAATCATAAACCTTTGCCTTCCCTGAGTAAGCCAGATCAAGAATGGTTTTAACAAATGATTCGCGTTTAGAACCTTCGATGTTTTGCACCCACCAGTCGAATGAAATGTCAGGAGTTTTGATCAGCACATCGTACTGTATTCTTTCGGTCAGCATTTTTTTGTTACTGTTATCAGTACTTTCTTTTTTGCCGTTGCATGAGGAGAAAATAAATGCACCTGTCAAAATAAAAAAAACGATAAGAATTAATGTGGAAAAAGTTTTGGTTTTCATAGGTTGTGAATTAATGATGCAAATTTATTAGAAAACAGATAATGTTTTTTTTAATAACGCATATCGGTATAAAAATATTGTAAACAAAAGAAACTACCCCGATTTTATGAAGTAGTTTCTTTTTTTATTGTAGCAAACAAGAATTAATTCCCTGCCTTAACCATCTTCTTGCTGTCAATGGTTTTTCCATCGGCAACCAGCGTGTTATTAAACCCTTTCATTATACCAAGTCCTCCTATCAAAAAAATACCATCTTTTGTTATTGTGAATCTCTTTTGATTATTTGTAAAGAAATTCAGATCAGCAAAGTTTTCGGTGCCAACACCATCATTTGGACCTACGTTACTGTTTAAAGTTAATTTCCAGGTATTTCCCTGCGCATATATCTGGCTGTTTGTTGAAAGCATGGCTATTGCCAAAACAATACAGATTTTTCCTATTTGTTGTACTTTTGTTTTCATAATTTAAAAAATTTAAGGTTAATAAATCACTGATGTCCGAGTAAAAATAGGCAAGCATACCTGAATAAACCGATATACTTGCCATCTTTGCCTAAGTTTCAAATTTAGGGCTATGAGCAAAGATAAAACAAAAAAATTAGTCGGACAGCCG
>JBBAAT010000179.1:0-5853 GCA_041658145.1 Bacteroidales bacterium
AAGGAATCATAACAAAAAAAAACCTCTATAAAAAAATTGCGCGCATACGGGAAAAGTTACCATCGCTTAAAACCATTATCATTACTGATATTGATGAACATATTTCCGGCGATGTTCTTAGTTATTCTCTTCTGATGAAGGATGCTTCCAATCAGTTTGATGTTCCCTTTACTGCTCCTGACACACCATCTGTGCTTCATTACACATCAGGATCTACGGGCAGGCCTAAAGGAGTGTTGCATTTACATAAAAGCGTGCTGTTGCAAAATTATACGGCGAAAAATATTTTACAACTTAACGAAAACGAAATTTTCTGGTGCACAGCCGACCAGGGATGGGTTACAGGAACTTCTTACGGGATAATAGGTCCCTGGAGTTTAGGTGTTACTCAAATTCATTTTGGCGGTACTTATGATGCGAAAGTGTGGATGTCGCTTCTTGAAAAAGAAAATATTTCCGTCTGGTACACAGCGCCAACAGCCCTGAGAATGCTGATGAGAGAGGATCGTTCTGTGTTTCTGAAGCATGACCTGAATAAGCTGAAACATATTTTTAGCGTTGGTGAACCGCTCAATCCCGAGATTATTCACTGGTCGCGCGATCTATTCGGAAAAGAAATTTATGATACATGGTTCCAGACTGAAACAGGAAGCATCATGATCTCAAACCATCCTGAATTGCCTGTAAAACCAGGCTCTATGGGAAAGCCGGCAGATGTGCTTGAAGCTGCAATTATTTCAGATAACGGGAAAATACAAGCAGATAAAACAACCGGGCATTTGTGTGTAAAAGCCGGATGGGATAGCATGTTCAGAGCTTACCTGAACAATGAAGAAGTGTATGATAAAAAATTTAAGGACGGATATTATTATTCCGGAGACCTTGCCTACCGTGATGAAGAAGGGTATTATTGGTTTGTGGGAAGGAACGATGACGTGATCAATACTGCAGGACATCTGATAAGCCCGTTCGAAATAGAGAGCGCATTGCTTGAAATACCGGCAATAGCAGAATCGGGCGTAATAGGCGCACCCGATGATATATTATTCGAAAAGGTGGTGGCGTATGTGCGTTTGCGGGATAATTATTCATGGTCAGATGATTTGGAAATGGATATACGATTGCGGCTTTCGAACAAACTTTCCACTATCGCCACACCTCAGGAAATAAAGGTCATTAATGAAATACCGAAGAACAAAAGCGGCAAGATCATGAGGCGCGTGCTTAAGGCATGGTACATGGGAACAGATCCGGGGGATATTTCAACATTAGATGTATAATAACAGTAGCCACTCTTAATATTTTTATTCCAAGGTAAATATTATTGGAAGATTAAATTGTACACGAACAGGAACACCGGATTGCTTACCTGGTTTCCATTTCGGCATTAATTTTATCACACGTAGAGCTTCTTCCTCACATCCGCCCCCAATTCCTTTAAGTATCTCAACATTTGAAACACTCCCATTTTTCTCAATTACAAAAGTTATAATAACTGTCCCTGTTATTTCATTTTCCTTAGCATTTTTAGGATATTTAATTTTTTTACTAAGCCATTTATACATTGCCTGTTCTCCCCCCTTAAACTTAGGCATAATTTCAACAATAGTTAAAACCGGACTTTTTTTTACCTCTTTAATTTCCTGTGAAAAAACAGTTGAAGTTTTAGAAAAAAGCGTAGTAACAATAAGCACGAATAAAATTTTAATAAAATTTTTCATAAATCACAAATATATATTTCCCGAAATTAATTAAAATATTTATATTTAAATTTCTAAAGTGCTAAAATAATTTTGTATTATTGTAACTAAAACCCTAAACGATGGACACTTTTGAACAATTGAATGCAGTATTTTGCAGAGTATTTGACGATAATGATATTAAGATCACTCCCGAAATGACAGCCAATGATATTGACGAATGGGATTCGCTTTCGCACGTGAATCTTGTGGTTGCGATTGAAAAATATTTTAAGATCAGATTTAAAAGTTCCGAGATCATGCGATGGAAGAACATAGGGCAGATGTACGATTCGATAAAAGAAAAACTCTCCGAAAAAACATGATGCAGGATAAAGATTCAAAGTAACTGTTCTGGTATTGAGTTAATGGGTTGGGCAACTGGTTTGGTAAAAAGTCAAAAGTATATGGGGGGAAACCAATGACCAAAGACCATCAACCAAACCAGCCGCTCAACCTTTCAACCTAAAACCTGATTTGGTTTGGTATAACTCCCGCACATGCGGGATCAGAAATTCTTAGACAACCTGAACAGTAACGATTCAAAGGTATTTTAATATTGATTATAACTGCACATTTCATTAATTTCTTTCCTTTTTTTCTGTCGGGGTTCATCTGTTGCATAACCAAGCGTGATCAGTAAACCAATTCTTTTTTTTACCGGAATGCCAAGTATTTTCAGCACATTTCTTTCGTTGAACCAGCCAAGCATACAAGTGCCTAATCCCTCTTCTGCTGCCTGTAAACAGAAGTGTTCCGCAGTAATGCCAATATCAATCAGATAAAAATCTTTATCCTTCACCCTGCCGCCAAACTGTGAAAGCAGGTTGGGTTTTTCCATCACAATAGCCACGATCACCGGCGCCTGCAAAGTAAACTTATTAAATGGTGCGACCGTACTGAAAGTTTCTCTTGCAACTTTTTCTTTCAGGACAGGGGCATCCACCACAATATATTTCCACGGCTGTGCATTGCATGCAGATGGCGCTAATCGCGCTGCCTCTATACATCGTTCAATCTTTTCTTTTTCAACCGGCTTGTCCGAATATTTTCGCACACTCTGCCGGATTTTTATCAGCTCAATAAATTTCATTGCTTTTTATTTGCGTTATTTTGTAACTACTCAGCAACTTGATACTAAGGTATTTTTACCACATAGTATCATAGTTACATAGGTTTCACATAGATTAACTTTATAGGTAAGTTCATCCAAATATTTCTGTGTTATCTGCATATACAACTATATGGTATTCTATGTTTCTATTGTGTCTATGTGGTAAAATTTTTGTAAAACACTTCCTCTTATTGCTTTTTAAACTGCTGAGTAGTTGCGTTATTCTTAATGGTTTCAAGAATTTCAGGATATTTTTCCTGTTGCTTTAATGATGACATTACCGAGTCGCTTTCGAGCCTCTCGGCATCCATAAAACCTAATTTTGCAGCTTCTTCAAGGAAAGTGATTGCCTCTGATTGCTTGCCTTTCTTCATTGACAAAATTGCTGAAATATATGCATGTTCAGGGTTTTCGGGATCTACAAGAGCATATATGGTGTTGAATTTTAAAGTCTGGTCAAATTGCCCTGCTTTCAGTGTACCGCTTGCATTCATGTATGCTGCAAGGCTCAAATAATTCAACACCCGTTTGTACATAAATTTTTCTTCCTTATCCGATGTTGTATTAATCTTTTGATTGATCAAACCCACCTGTGTTTTCCACCATTCTACCGTTTGCGCATTCATCGCATTTATGTAGTAAGACTGAAGTCTTGTTTCTTCCGTCATAATTTCGTTCAGATGTTTTTTTGTTTTAACAACCGCTGAAGATACTTCAAGTTTTGAAAGATCTGTTTTCAGGGAATTGACATCTGTAAGACCGTCAAAATAATTTATGATCTTTTCACACAAAAGACAGGCATCGTAAGATTTTCCTTTATCTGATAATTCCTTATACTCTTTCTTCCATCGGGAGAATGTGTTTTTTATAAGCGTGTCATTTATTGTCTTTAGCTTGTCTTTCATGGCATTCAGCTCAAGCCACAGAAACGCATCACCTACAACCGGTTTTGGAGGCCATTCATGTTTTCCCTCAAATGTTTGCAGGTAGTGCCTGTATCCTGCCTTTTCAAGTGCACTGTCGAGAGCAATCATTTCATTAAAATTCATGTCGGCATTTCCGGCGATACCGAAATAACTGAATTTTTGCTGTGGCTGTTCCTGCGAACCGAAACCCGCTCCGCATCCTATAACAGAATTGATCCCTCCTTTTGTTATAGCCACAGTACTTGCAACCCTTGAGCCACCTGAAAATCCCGCTGTATAAATTCTGCTGTCATCAATAGAAAATCTTCTGTGAGTGTCATTGTAAAGAGTGTCATAAATTGCAGTTGTAGTAAACCAGGGAGTACCGTTCTTTGAATTGTTTGATCCAAAAATTATGTAACCGTATTTCTCTGCTTCATCTTTAAAAAGCTCAACCGGAAGCAATCCTTTTCCATGCGAATCGAATGTGTATACTACCGGCCATTTCTTATCTTCAGAATAATATGAAGGAAGATAAAGCGCATAATTTTGCGTTATGTCTTTTTTACAAGGAACAGTTGAAATAACCTTACCTTTCGCAAAGGCCGAATCCTTATCCTCTTTTTTATGTTTCTTATTGCACGAAGAACAGGATTGAAAAGAGATTGCTGTAAAAAACAGTGTGAATGACAGAATAAATATTATTTTTTTCATGATGTAAGAGGTTGTTTAAATTTTAATACAATATTTACAGGGTATTGATTTCCAACATTGCCCCATCCCTGAAGGGTGTGTTGAAAATCAATTTGCACCCTTCAGAGTTAGGGGTAAATAAATTGATTTTCATAGTAAAACGTAATATACAAAAATTAAAATATGAATTTTAAACAACCTCTAAATATATTGAATTATTATTTTTCCGATAAAAGATTTAATTTCTGTATAGCCTCATTAACGTTGTTTACATTCTCAAAAGTTAATGTCAATTTGTTATTGCCTTCTTTCATTTTACAAGAGCGTGGATTTGCCTGAACATAATTCAAAACACGCGTAAATTCTTCCGATTGATAATATGGAGAATCTTCATGAGGAATAAAAAATCCAATCATTTTATTTCCTTTTAATACAAGTTTCTCAAAGCCGGTTTCTTTTGCCATTTTACGCAATTTCACAGTGTTTATAAGCTCTTGCGTTTGAAATGGAACAGGTCCAAAACGATCGATAATATGTTCGCGGAATTTTTCAAGACCTTCTTCTGTTTCAATGCTGTCAAGGTCTTTGTAAAGCGTTAATCTTTCTTTAACACTGTTAACATAATCATCGGGAATAAGTATTTCGAGGTCGGTTTCTATCTGGCAGTCTTTCACAAACTCAGTATTTACAGCCTCTTTGAAGTATTCTTTGAATTCGGTTTCTTTTAATTCATTAATGGCTTCATCTAAAATTTTATGGTACATTTCAAAACCTATCTCTGCAATAAATCCACTTTGTTCTGCGCCAAGCAGGTTTCCTGCTCCGCGAATATCAAGGTCGCGCATGGCAATATTGAAGCCGCTTCCTAATTCAGAAAATTCTTCGATTGCCAGAAGTCTTTTTCTTGCTTCATCCGATAACACTGAAAGAGGAGGCGCAAACAGGTAACAGAACGCTTTTCTGTTTGCCCTGCCAACACGGCCGCGCAACTGATGAAGATCACTCAATCCATAATTATGAGCATCATTTATAATGATCGTATTTGCATTTGGAATATCCAGGCCCGATTCAATAATTGTAGTTGCAACAAGCACGTCATAATATCCTTCAATAAAATCGAGCATTACCGTTTCTAACTTATGTCCTTCTAATTGCCCGTGTCCAATAGCTATCCGAACATCCGGACAAAGCCGTTGAATTACTCCCGCTATTTCAGCAATATTTTGCACCCTGTTATGCACAAAAAAAACCTGCCCGCCACGGGATACTTCATAGAGTATTGCATCCCGTATAACTTCTTCTTTGAAAACATGTACTTCGGTAATGATCGGGTATCTGTTAGGCGGCGGAGTGTTGATGATAGAAAGATCGCGCGCTCCCATTAATGAAAACTGTAATGTAC
>JBBAAT010000180.1:0-5844 GCA_041658145.1 Bacteroidales bacterium
TGATGGTAAAAAAACAGCCATTTCCGGTGGATTTGGAATTATTGATAAGGACTATTTCATTGATTTTGGATATGTATATAGTAAAGCAGAAGAAGATTATTATCTTTATAATTCTTCCAATATTAATCCTGTGAATAATGAAATAACTTCACATAACTTTCTGATAACATTAGGATTAAAATTCTAATGGTGTGTTTGGTATTTTGAAGAGACCGGATAAATATCCGGTTTTTTCATTGTAAGCGGTTTAATCCTGCTTTTGCTTTCTGGTTGATACTTGTCTTGTATTCTGTATTTTTCATTTCCGTACCAAGTTCGTAGTAATAAATAGCTTTTTCTTTGTTGCCAAGATTCTCGTATATAAGGCCAAGGTGAAGAGCTGAATTTGCTGCAAAATAAAAAGTAAAAGCAGAACCATTCTTTATGGTCAGTTCATAAAATGGAACAGCTTCGGTGTCGGATCCCCATTCATCATAGATACGTCCCAACCTATAAGTGTATTCCAAGTAATCTTTTGTTGAAACGCAGAAATCGCTAGGGTTTTTTTCTATCAGCAAATCGAGCGCTTTCTGATAGTATCCGCCATCAAAAAGAAGGCGTGCTTTTAATAATTTAATATTTGGAACGGTACTGCTTTTTGCATCGCTTTGCGCCTGTTTGTCTTCGTCTACAAAAGAATTACCCAGCGTAAGTGCATGACTCATCTTTTCTTTATACTTGTTGATATTGTTATTAATAAGGTAATACCATGCTATTTTTTGGTAAGCGGCTTTAATATAGTTCTGTCCCTTAAAATTCAGCAGGAAGCTATAAAGGTATTTGTAAGAATCATAATCCAATCGGTTAAGCTTTGCTATACCTGTTAAATAATCGAGATAATAAAAATGGTAATATTCTTTTCCTGCAGGGCGGGAAAGTAAAATTTCGATTGCCTTGTCATTCAAACCTGTACGCATCGCAATGCTTGCCCCAGCGTATATTAGCAAGGGGTTTGTTTTTGCAAGGGTTTCAAAGTTCTGATTCTCAAGATATTTGCTAAGCTTAAGAGCTTCGTCTTTATTGCTTTGCAGGTTGAGTTGAATAAAAGTAAGAAAAAATACACTTTCCGTTTTCAGGTATTCATACTCTGGATTTTTAAAAGCTGTTGCCAAAACTGAAGAAAGTTCATTAACACCCTGGTTGATCGTACCTGTAACTCCTATTAATTTGGCGACCCACTTATAATCATCGGGTATAGTACCTATCAGAGCGTGCAATATGCCAAGTCCTTTCAGATTAGCAATAAAATCCGGATATTTTTCTTCATTTTCTTTCAATAATTTGTATGCGCTATTTATTTCACCGGCAGCGGTGATGTATTCTTTAAATTTCATTCTTGCAAATGCCCACTGTAAGTTTATTTCAGCCAGGCAATAATTTAAATAAGGCGATTTGTCTTCGGATTCTTCAATTTTACTGATCCTGATGTCTTTATTTGGTTTAAGTGAATTGAATAAAGGTTGTTCTTCGGAAATAATAATCTTTAAAAAATCAATATAGTTTTCTAAATAATACGGTATAAGATTGGATGGATTTGTAGTCTTTTCCGTTTTCAGAAGAGCCTGCCCTTCATCAAACCGAAGACTGATGATTTTTTCATAAGCATTTTTGCAGTTTTCATTGAAGTCGAAAGATGCAAATGAAAAATAACCGGTGGAAAAAGTCAGTAATAATATTATTAAAAGTTTTTTCATGCTGTATTAAAAAAAGGTAACTACTCAGCCACTATATTAGCCTTAATAGCCACAGATTTCACAGATTTTAAACTACCAAAGGTAGTTTTCTTTGTAAAAATTTATAAAAAAAATAATTTTAATCTGTGTAATCTGTGGCATGTATTTATTTTTTAACATTTTAAATCGGCTGAGTAGTTACAAAAAAAGAGAAGAGCTAATAAAACTCTCCTCTTTAATACTTTAATTGATTATTATCAGAATTTACCAATTTCCGGATCTACAAGTATACGTCCGCAATATTCGCAAACGATAATTTTTTTATGAATTCGGATATCAAGCTGGCGTTGTGGAGGAATTTTATTAAAACACCCGCCGCACGCATCTCTTTCTACAACAACAACAGCCAATCCATTTCTTGCATTCTTTCGAATCTTTTTATAAGCAAAGAGCAATCTTTCCTCAATAATTCTTTGATTTTCAAGTGATTTTTCAAGCAGCAGGCTTTCTTCTTTTTCTGTTTCGGCAACAATGTCGGTAAGTTCAGCCTTTTTTATATCAACTTCATGCTGTTTTTCTTCTAACTGGTTTATTGATTTTTCAATGATTTCCTTTTTGGTTTCAAGAGACACTTTGAATTCTTTGATCCTTTTTTCGCAAAGTTGAATCTCCAGGTTCTGAAATTCGATTTCTTTTGAAAGAGAATCGTATTCCCTGTTATTTCTGACATTCGACTGTTGAGTTTCGTATTTTTTAATTAGAGTCTGGCATTGCTTGATAGCATTTTTCCTTTCAGTGATTGCCTCCTCAAATGCATTGGCTTCGCCAGTGAAGTTTTCAATTCTTGTTTGGATACCGGCAATCTCATCTTCAAGGTCCTGTACTTCGAGAGGAAGTTCCCCCCTGATTATTCGTATCTTGTCAATCTGAGAATCTATCAGTTGTAAGTTAATTAATGCCCGTAGTTTTTTTTCAATAGATGCTTCTCCTTTATCTTCGATTTTTTCAATCTTTTTAGGCTTTTTTTCAACACTAACAACTGCGTCGGCATTTTTGCTTATGGGTAAATTACCGGATTTAGGTTTAAAGGGTTGCGCTTTCTTTTCTTTTATATCTTTTTTTACGGGTTTTATTTCTTTCGATTTGGCTTTTTGCTGAACAGGCTTTTTTGGAACAGGTTTTTTCGGAGCAGGTTTTTTTGGAACAGGTTTTTTGGTAACAGGCTTTTTCGCAGCAGGTTTTTTCGAAACAGGCTTCTTCGGAACAGGCTTTTTGGTAACAGGTTTAGATTTAACTACCGCCATTTTTTTTGGTTTTGTTTTGGGTTTAGAAGCAGCGGAAGATGTTTTGGTCTTTTTGCTTGCTTTACTTGATTTAGCTCCAGTTTTAGCCATAGTGTTTGGATGATTAAATGTAACTACTCAGGCAATGGAATAGAACGCTGATAACACAGATTGCTTATGATTAAATATGATTTTTATCTTGTTCATCATAAAATTTTATTTTATCTGTGGTCATCATAATCATCAGCGTCATCAGCGTTCTATTTATTTGTTCATCGGCTGTGTAGTTACGATTAAATATAAAATACGGGATTTGAATTTACTTTTGAAATTTGAACTGCAAATGTAGGAAAATTTTCATTTATAATTTTATATAATATTTCTTTGGCAAATTGTTCGCTTTCATAATGGCCGATATCTGCAATAATAATTTTATCTTCAGTATCAAAAAACTGGTGATATTTCAGGTCGGCAGTAAGCAGGATATCAGCGTTTGCCGATAGAGCGTCTTTTATCAAAAAACCACCTGCACCTCCGCATACAGCAATTCTTTTAATCATCTGTTTAATTATTTTTGAGTGCCTGATAGTTTTTGTTCCTAAAATGTTTTTAATTTCCTGAAGAAAAGAGCCACAGTCTTTTGCTTCGCTTAATTCACCTATCATTCCTTCGCCGGCTTTATTATATTCATTTTCCAAAGGATAAATATCGTAAGCAACTTCTTCGTAAGGGTGCGAAGCAAATAAGGCTTTTAATAAATCATTTTCAACAAAAACAGGATAAATTATTTCAATTTTAACTTCGTTTTCGGAATGAAGTTTATTGATTTCTCCGATATATGGGTTTGCATTTTCCAATGCGCGGAACGTTCCGTATCCTTCTGTATTATAGCTGCAACAATCGTAATTACCGATATGACCTGCGCCTGCATCAAATAAAGCCTTCCTCACAACTTCGGCTTTGTCAGCCGGACAGAAGGTCGCCAGTTTTTTGAGAATATTTTTTTGAGGTTTAAGAATTTTGCAGTCGGACAAACCCAACTTTTGGCAAAGAATAGAATTCACTCCACCCTGAACATTATCAAGATTAGTGTGTGCCGCATAAACAGCAATTTCATTCCTGATGGCTTTAATTATGCAGTTTCCGCTGGAGTTTGAATTTGATATTTTTTTTATTCCGCCGAAAATCAAGGGGTGATGTGAAATGATTATATCGCAGCTATCAGCAATAGCTTCATTTATTACCTCTTCAGTTACATCAATACATATAAGCGCTTTATTAACTTCTGTTTCAGCGCTGCCAATTATTAAGCCTGAATTATCATAAGATTCCTGTAATTGCAGGGGCGCTTGTTTTTCGATGCACCCGATTATTTCTTTAATCTTCATTATGAGTGTGATTATTAACGGTTGGGGGTTGGTGCAGTTGCCGAATTTTGAAACACTAATCTGTCAAGTTACACTAAATTTAATTTGAAACACAAACGCTGAAAGTCCCACTGCATCGGCAATTGCACTAACCCCGTGTTATCGGCTGCCCTTCTTTCTTTCAGAAGTCGTGTCGTGTCAAGTTTGTACTTTTTTTATTGTTTTTATTATCCAAATTATAGTTGCAATAGTCAGCACAAACAAAATAAAACTTATAATTCCAAAAATTTCTACAGCTTGTTTATGATAAACTATGGCATTTGCTTCATCAAAATAACACCCTTCTGAATTGTATTGAAGTTTATACCTGCCGGTAAAAGTCCATACTGATATTGTTGTTAAAATAGCCAATAACAGCAATAAAATAATTTTTATGATTGAAGGTATCTTTATCATTGTCATATCATTTTTTTGTATGAATAAAAGGAACAAAATATACGCTATCAGATATAAACTCTAACGATGGATTAATAATCTCAAGAATTATATTATATACTTCTTTCTTCAAATTATAGTTATCATTATAATCTAATATTAAAGTGGTATTAGGTTCACGCCAGTTACAAATACGTATGTTATTTCTATCAAAACTTCGTTGAAAAATGACATTTTTATCAACATCAGTTATAGTTAATTGTAATTCCAAATCTTCTTTATTGAAAAATTCTATTTCACTTAATTTATTGCCTGCATTTAATCCGTTACCTGTATCCCGATATTTAAAATAATTTTTGTCATGTATTACTATATGTGGTATAAGGTAAGGATATTGATATTTTGAATTATCTAATTGAAATTCATAGATTTTCTTATTTTTTAAATCAATTTTAAATTGCTGAGGCGGTAAATGCTTTGAATTACCACAACTGATTATAACAGCAGTCAATAAAGTTGCCACGATTAATATTGTTAAAAGGTTTTTCATAGTTATCATTTCTAAAAAAAATTATTTCAACTTTAAATTTAATTCAAAGTTAATTGCTGTTGTTTCGCCAGAAGTATTATGAATAAATTTAATTTCCATTGAATCATTAACCCATTCTATTTTTCCAAAGGTTCTCCAGTCAAAATATTCATTTTCATCAAGTTGTTGACTTAGCTTAGTTATTTTTCCGGTTTTTGAATTAATTATTTCAAATTCGTTCCAGTATTTTAATCCACCCCAAAATAACTTTTTACTAAAATTATTGACTGATGCGTGAAATACTCCATTAGCTGTCACGGTTTGTATCCCTCCGCCACTTTCTGATAGAGAAATTATAATAAACCTTGAAAAGGTAATCAATAAAGTAGCTACGAATAAAATTGTCAATAATTTTTTCATTGTCCTTGTCTTTTAATATGGCTGGTAACGTTCTCAGGGCTTGCATTGGTGGGCTTTTCAACGCACTTCCCTGTCCTGTTTATTTAATGTTTATTAAT